>JAFZKA010000056.1 GCA_017551925.1 Bacteroidaceae bacterium
CCAGGATCAAACTCTTCTTTGTAAATTTTACCGTATTTCGAGCAGGTCCATAAAAAAACGTGCATTGAAGCACGCATCTCATTAAACCTGCAAGTTTGTCTTTCTGTTTGCTCAGGTCCGTCTCTATTCCTTTCTTTATAAATTGACGGTTCGTATTACCCTTGGACATACTTTTTTAAGTACGCCCGTCGTACTACTTGTCTGTATGAAATCGTATCAAAGATCGTCTTAACAATGCCGTTCCTTTCGGAAAGCGGATGCAAAGATACGGCGACTTTAGGTACCAGCCAAACATTTTTCCTACTTTTTTTGAAAAAAATCATGTTTCAATCCAATCTTACAACCTACCAACCAATTAGCATCCTAAAAAAATTACGCCAGTCAAATGATTTGTCTTTATTGTTCAACAGCCTTTAATACATTTGGCAAAGAATGCCTATCTTTGCACAAGAAAAGTGAAGAATTCCAAAAACACCGGATTTCCGCTTTATAATATAAATAGGTGTGACAGGGCTATTCAAAAAAATATTCACAACACTATTCTTACTGATAACAGGAACAGTCATTCTGCTTGCCCAGGGAACAGTGAGAATCAGCGGCAATGTCAAAGACGTTGACGGCGAACCGTTGCCATATACCACTGTAAGAATCAAAGATACCGCCAACGGATGCATAACTGACTACAACGGCAACTTTTCATTTAACGGAAAGGTTGACGGACAGACGCTAGTCGTATCATCAATAGGCTATCAGGATTATGTCCTGAATCTCTCATCACGTACAACATTCCCGTTAAAGATCGTCCTTAAGCCTGCATCGTATGACATTGAGGAGATTGTAATCAAGCCAAAGAAAGAGAGATACGTCAAAAAAGGAAATCCGGCCGTTGAACTTGCCGAGGAGATAATCAACCGCAGGGAACATGACAATCCGTTTCTGAATGATTACGTATCTAGAGAAAGGTATGAAACATTTGTAATAGCGCTTGACAACTTCACTGAAGAAAAGCAGCAGCAGGCCATGTTCCGGAAATTTCCTTTTCTTAAGGATTATGTTGACACATCGCTCGTTTCAGGCAAACCTATCCTGAACGTATCAACCCGTGAACTTGCCGCCACAGACTATTTCCAAAAGAAGCCGTCAAGACAGAAACAGAAAGTGGCTGGCCGCGAATGGATAGGCATAGAGGATTTCCTGCCCGATGAAGAGGTGCGCGCCTCAGTTGAAGCCACACTTAGGGATGTGGACCTTTTCAATGAGAAGGTGCTGATAATGAGGAATGAGTTTGTCAGCCCGTTTGCCGATTACGCCACCACATATTACCGTTATTACCTTCAGGATACCATGGTCGTTGACGGCGAAAAATGTGTTGATCTGGCATTCGTGCCACGCAATCTGCAGTCTTTCGGCTTTACAGGACACCTGTACATCACAGTGGATTCCACTCATTTTGTCAAATGGATTCAAATGAATGTTCCGTATGACATCAACCTGAACTTTGTGGAATACATGAATCTGGAGCAAAAGTTTGCAAGAGACAGCCTGCACCCCAGATTACTGACATACGAATGCATTACGGCAGAGTTCAAACTGTATGATTTCATTGACGGTATATACGGACGACGTGAGGTTTCCTATTCTGATTACAAGTTCAATGATGACGTTGACCGCGAACCGTTCACCCATCAGGAACCTATCATTGAATCCAGTGAAGCCCTTGATAGAGATGACGAGTTCTGGGCAAAGTACCGCGAAACTGATGTAAACGGCGGAGGTGGTAAAACAGAATCCGTAAGTGACATGCTCACAAAATTGCGTGATGTTCCGGTTTACTATTGGACAGAGCAGTTTATAAATCTTTTATTCTCAGGATTTGTTCCGATAAAAGAAGATAAAACGCCCTTCTACATAGGCCCGGTCAATACCATTGTCAGTTACAATGGAATGGAAAAAGTCAGAATCAAATTGGGCGGAATGACCACGGCGTATCTTAACCCCCATCTGTTCGGAACCGGATATCTGATCTACGGAGTTGATGACAACCGTTTCAAATACTACGGACGCCTTGAATATTCATTTGAGCCAAAAAAGGAGCAATGGAACGAGTTCCCTGTACACTCTCTGAGATTACAGTATGAGAATGACATATACCAATACGGTCAGCAATACCTCTATACCAACAAGGATAATGCGTTGCTTTCATGGAAGCGCCTGCCCGACAACATGATAGGATATGTCAGAAATACGGAACTGACATATACCCAGGAGCGTCACAGCGGATTTTCATTCACCGGTGTACTCAGGAACAGGGTTAATGAGGCAACCAAGTTCATACCAATGGAAAAGAGCAACGGCGCCGGATCCGTAAAAGAGATTATGCAGACTGAACTGGAGATTGGCTTAAGATATGCACCTCATGAAAAGTTCGTGCAGCATAAATGGAACAGAAAAAGCAAAACGCCGGAACACCCTGTTTTCACTCTTAACCACACCATGGCATTTGCAGGTGTGTTAGGCACTGAATATTCTATCCAGCATACAGAACTGTCATACCGTCAAAGACTGATGGCTGCTCCCGTAGGTTATTTTGATGTTATGCTGAGAGCCGGAAAGATATGGGGACAGGCACCCTATCCTCTGCTTATCATACCGAATGCAAACCTTTCCTATACATATCGCAAGGAGACGTTTGATACTATGACTCCAATGGAATTCATACTGGACCAGCACCTGACATGGGATATTGTATATTACATGAACGGATTGATACTCAACCGCACTCCGTTGCTCAAAAACCTGAAACTCAGGGAAGTCTTATATTGCCGTGGAGTATGGGGTTCACTCAGCGACCAAAACAATCCGGCAATTGACATGAGCGGTAACATATTCTCATATCCTACAGACCGAAGCAAAGCAACCGGCACACTTATGAAAGAGCCGTTTGTAGAAATCGGAGCCGGCATTGAGAATATATTCAAACTGTTGTCAATCAACTGGTTTAAAAGAATGACCTATAAGGACAGCCCGGATGTCGACCAATGGGGACTGAGAATAGCAGTCCACCTGCAATACTAAAAAACACAGAATTAATAATCAGAGGCTATTGCGCTGAACTGAAAATCATCAACCTCAACCAGGTATAAACCCATTTTTCTTTTATTACGCTTTATCAGCGCCTCCCTCTGCCTGATGAGTTTCTTTTCACTTTCAGCAAAATAGATAACAGGAATATACAACTCATAGTGCTCCTGAGCGGCAAATGAATTGAACTGCTTCTCATAATCAGAGCGGTTCCTCAAGAACCATCTGTTAAACACCGTCAGACCTTCTACAAATTGTACATCTGACACATACATAACTGAATCAAGCAGAGAATATGATGCGGCAAACATATAGAGATCAACAACCTTGCCTTTCTTATCCTGGTTCTGGTTGCGCATCTTTTCCAGATCACTACGGCTTTTTTCAAGTCCTTCACCCCTGTTAAGCGTAGGATCCTTTGTCGCACCTGACCTTTGAGCGGA
Source organism: Bacteroidaceae bacterium (assembly GCA_017551925.1). GTDB lineage: Bacteria > Bacteroidota > Bacteroidia > Bacteroidales > Bacteroidaceae > Colenecus. Next base: position 3,525 of record JAFZKA010000056.1, read on the forward strand.
CAGAGGCAACACAAACAAGAGGAATGCTACCGCTACAATCGGTTTAAGCACCGTTCTCATATCAGCCAAGGTATGATTTCAGGAGTTTGCTACGGGAATTCTGACGCAGGCGGCGTATTGCTTTTTCCTTGATCTGGCGAACACGCTCACGGGTAAGACCGAACTTGTCACCAATCTCTTCAAGAGTCATTTCACGGCAGCCGATGCCAAAGAACATGCGGATAATATCTTTTTCACGATCCGTAAGTGTGGACAGTGCGCGGTCTATCTCCTTTGAAAGGGATTCATTGACAAGAGTCTTGTCCGCCATAGGTGAATCATCATTCACCAGAACGTCCAGAAGGCTGTTGTCCTCACCATCAACAAAAGGAGCGTCAACAGATATATGTCGGCCGGAAACCTTAAGGGTATCGGCAATCTTGTCAACCGGAATGTCAAGAACCTCGGCCAGTTCCTCAGGTGACGGACGGCGCTCGTTATCCTGCTCAAACTTGGAAAGAGCCTTGCTTATTTTGTTGAGTGAACCCACCTGGTTCAGAGGCAGACGTACTATACGTGCCTGCTCTGCCAATGCCTGCAGAATAGACTGACGGATCCACCAGACGGCATAACTGATAAATTTGAATCCACGGGTCTCATCAAACTTCTCAGCAGCCTTAATAAGGCCGAGATTACCTTCATTGATAAGGTCCGGAAGGCTGAGTCCCTGGTTCTGATACTGCTTAGAGACTGATACAACGAAACGCAGATTGGCGCGTGTCAGTTTTTCAAGAGCGGCGCGGTCACCCTTGCGGATACGTTGTGCAAGTTCAACCTCCTCCTCAACCGTGATGAGTTCCTCACGACCAATCTCCTGAAGATACTTGTCAAGTGATGCGCTTTCACGGTTTGTTATACTCTTTGTAATCTTAAGTTGCCTCATTTTCAGTATGTAACTATATTGTTCTTTAAAGACTTGAAATCGCCTATTATTCTTAAATAAGCGAATTGGGTGCAAATTTACTTATTTTATTAGAGAAAACAGACTATTTATGCACAAAAAATTGAAGCGGTTTTTTACGCCACTTCAATTTTAGGCAAAATGCTATATCGTACAATCAATCCTCTGAGAGATTGATGCCATAAATGGCTCTACGACCCGAAGGATAAACGCCTGAAATGAACAGTTCCTGGTTAGGTGATGCTGCCGCCTCCTTGTAAAGACGCTCAATATCATCAACTGACCTGATCTGCTGATTGTTGATTCTGAGAATTATGTATCCGCGCTGAACTCCCTGATCCTTTAAAAGGCCGTTTTTAATGGAGCCCACCTGTACTCCATATGCGATATTCAGATCACGGCGGGTCTGTTCAGGTACCTCCTGGAATGTAGCGCCCAGAAGATCCAGATCAGCCTCTTTCATAATCTCGGTATTACCCTTTGTATTTTTCAGTTCAACCTCAAACTTTTTCTCTTTCTTGTTACGCAAAAGAGTTACCGTCACCTTATCGCCGGGACGATACTGTACGATTGTCTCCTGCAGTTCAGTCATTGTCCTGACCTTCTTGCCGTTGATGGCAATAATGACATCACCCTTCTCAATTCCGGCAGCAACAGCGCCGCCGCTTTCTGTCAGGTCACTGATAAACACTCCGTCAACTGTTCCAAAGTCTTTACCCTTGTTCTCGTCAAGTTGGAGCATTGATGACACATCACCGCCTATGATACCGAGTATCGCACGCTGAACTGAACCGTACTCCCTGAGATCGGCAACCACTTTCTTGACAATCGTGGTAGGAATGGCGAATCCGTATCCTGCATAGGTTCCGGTAGGTGACTCGAGAGCAGCATTTATACCAACCAACTCACCGCGGACATTTACCAAAGCGCCACCACTGTTGCCCATGTTGATTGCCGCATCAGTCTGGATAAAAGCCTCAATGCTTTCACCGCCCTCATAGATACCTATCTTTCTTGATTTGGCGCTTACCACACCTGCTGTCACACTTGATGTAAGATTGAACGGATTGCCCACTGCAAGAACCCACTCGCCCAGTCTGAGATCATCTGAGTTACCCATGGGAACTGTCGGGAAATCATCTCCGTCAATTTTTATCAAGGCCAGATCCGTGTTGGCGTCGGCGCCCACAAGAGTGGCTGTAAATACACGGTTGTCATTCAGGGTCACCTGAATTTCATCGGCTTTCTCAATGACATGATTGTTGGTTACGATATAACCGTCTTTTGTCAGAATAACTCCTGATCCGTAACCGACCTGAGGCTCTGTCCGGTATTGCCTCTGTCTTGGACGGGCGCCGAACATGTACTCGAATATATCAGGCATCTCCTGATAAGTCTGAGTACGGCTCTTGACAGTAGATTTGATGTGAACCACACCATGAACGGTCTTCTCAGCAGCATCAGTCAGGTCAACAGGCTGTGCTTTTGATGTCAGTGCCGCCTGTGACAATGTCGTGTAAGGAGCATTATCCGAAGGCACATAAATTATTTGGCTATTTTTTTTATTTACCAGATTGGTGGTAATAACCGATGCCAATACGCAGCAACATATAAGTGCAAGCGAAAAAGTTGCGAATTTGATTGCTTTTTTCATAGTTAACTCTCTTATTTTAGTTAATTAATTGGTTTGCATTAACACTTAACACATCCAAATATATACAACTTTTCTGCCAATGTTACGCTTGTCAGCACATTTTTGCCAATAATTAACCTTCAAGCCGTCAATTTAACACATAAATACTGACTCTGTCACCTGCTTCACTTGTAGCCGAACAGTTCGTCCAAGGATACCTGCTCCACTGTTCCAAGCGTCTTAAGATACTTCATATCAAGGTCTTTGGTGTCACCCAGAATGCCATATATATAGGTGCGTCCCTTAACCCATTTCTGCTGACATTTTACAAGATCAGCCATTGTCATATCTGACAGGTTGTCATAAACCGTCTTTGCCAAAGGTGCTTTAAGCCCAAGTTCCTGAGCGTTAAGATAACTGCTCAAGACTGACATTCCGGTGGTACGGTTGGTACGTAAGACAGATTCAAGACCGGTCTTGGCTATGTTGAATGACTTTTCAGACTCAGGCATTTCATTTATAATCAGATCAAACGCCTCAACGGCAGCCTTCAGTTTATCATTCTGGGAGCCGATTCTCGCATAGAAACTGTAAGTATCGTCAAGGTATGACGGTGTTGAAAGTACTGCTCCTGCGCTATAAGCCAGAGCCCTGGCTTCACGCATCTCCTGAAATACTATCGTATTCATACCGCTGCCGAAATACTCATTGAAAAGTTCAATTGAAGTGGCATCATCAATTGAGAACTTTTCACCACGGTCTGAATACTGAATGTAGTTGAACTGACGTGAATCATACTGGGCGACATATACTTTTGATTTATCAACCAGCTGTTTCTTTGTACGCTTCTTTTCCAGTTTCTCCAGTTTACCTGAACACTTATGGTGTTCTGAGATGATTTCTTTTGCCTTTGCCTCATCCTGTGGACCATAGAACAGGACTTTATGCTGCTTTCCCAGAATATCCTTGACCAGACCAAGCAGTTCCTCCGATGTAAGAGCCATAACCCTGTCATCAGACAAGGTCACAGACTTGACATACTTCGGTCCGTAATAGATATATCGGTTCAAGGCGCTTGAGCAACTGCTCTGGCTGGCCTTTGACATTTGACGAGCCTTGATCTCATCGGCCTTAAGGTTGTTCAGTATATCCTCATCAGGAACGGCATTCAGCATGAGATCTTCAACAATATCAAGCATCTGACCAAGATGCTCAGCCAGGCCGTTTACAGAGAATGTCATAACATTGTCACTCACATTGAAACTATGGTTACCTGCTATCTTGTACTCCTCAAGGGCTATCTCGTCAGCACTGCGGGTTGGAGTTCCCAGATAAGACAGATAATTGAAAGCAAAGGCAAGAGCGGGATTGGTACTTTTGCCTATATCAAAACGGAACGTAGCAGTTACAATGTCGTTGTTGTCATTCCTCTTGTAGAGCATCTCAATGCCATCCCTTAATTCAGACTTGGAAAGGTCTTTCTCATAATCCACAAACACAGGTTCAATGGGTTCGACCTGAATCTCTGATATCTCTGTCAGGAATGCGCTCTGTTTGTCGCGGTTCGTGGCTATCGGAGTTATGGCAGGTGCTGTTATCTTGTTGTTCTTAGGATTGACACCCTGGTACTTATACACCGCAACATAAGAATTTTCTGAAAGATATTTGTTTGCCCACTCCACCACGTCAGCCTTTGTAATCTTGGCAAGACGGTCAAGCATGCCTACCTCATCGGCCCAATCAGAACCCTTGATAAACGAATTGACAAACTGCATGGCACGACTGCTGTTTGATTCCAACTGACGCATCTGACGCAATTTGATATTGGCAATAGCGGCCTCAATGAGCGCCTCGTCAAAATCACCCGAACGCAACTTGGCAACCTCGGCAAGAAGCAGACTCTTAACCTGATCCATGGTCTGGCCGTCTTTAGGATATCCCTGAACCAGGAAATCAGTATAATCAATGCGGTCATAAAGTTGCGAACCCGCATACAGCACCTTTTGCTGCTGGTTGAGGTCAAGATCTATAAGACCTGCCTTACCGTTGGTAAGTATCGACTCAACTATACCGGCAACCTCGCTCTCTTTATCCTTCTCACCCGGGCAACGCCAGCCTAAAAGCATAAACTCAGACTCATTGCCATAGACTTTTCTTACAACGGGCTCTGTCAACGGCTGCTCCGGCTCATATTTGAATTCAGGGATTGAAGGATTCGGCTCCCAGTCACCAAAATATTTCTCTATGACAGCAACAAACTGATCCGGATCAAAATCACCTGAAACGCATATGGCCACATTGTTCGGCACATACATTGTGGCTTTCTGCTTTTTGATGGCCGATATTGACGGATTCTTAAGATGCTGCTGTGTACCTATCACCTGCTGAAGCCCGTACGGATGATTCTTATACAGCACGGAATCCATTGCATAGATGGCATTTTCAGAATCCTCATTCAGATACATGTTGTACTCCTCATATACAGCCTCAAGTTCCGTATGAAAACCGCGGATCACCATATTCTTGAAACGGTCAGCCTCAATCCTGGCCCAGTTCTCAATCTGGTTTGAAGGGATATTCTCCTGATAACATGTAAGATCCTCGGATGTAAAGGCATTGGTACCCTGTGAACCGATTACAGACATGAGTTTGTCATATTCATTGGGAATTGCAATCTCTGATGCAATATAACTGAGACTGTCAATTATATGATATATGGCAAGACGCTCATTGGGATCAGTCTTGGTCCGATACACATTGAACTGCTGCTCAATCTGATCCAGAAGCGGTTTCTCAGCATTGTAGTCAGTCGTTCCGAAACTCTCCGTTCCCTTGAACATGATATGCTCCAGATAATGGGCCAGACCTGTATTGTCTGACGGATCATTCTTTCCGCCGTTGCGGACTGCAATATAAGTCTGCAGTCTTGGCTGCTCCTTATTTACAGTCATATAAACCTTGAGACCGTTTTCAAGGGTGTAAATCTTGGATTTCATGGGATCACCCTTGACAGTTTCATACTTTGAACACGATACGATACAGGCCAACAGGGCAGCCGATATCATTGCAAAAAACAATTTCTTCATATAGAACAGATTCTTACTTACAGACAGCAAATATAAACTATTAACCAAAGAATGTAAAATAATATGAGTATTTTTGCAGCCTGAAAGCTGACCGGTCTGCCGCTGTCCCCCACGGGGCTGAGGAAAGTCCGGGCGACACAGAGCATTCCACTTCCTAACGGGAAGCAGTCGGCAACGGCTGATAAACGCAGAAGAAAACAACCGCCGCAAGGCAAGGGTGAGAAGGCGGGGTAAGAGCCCACCAGGCTTGTGGTGACACAAGTGCTGTGCGTCTTGGAAGTTGCAAGTTCATGTATACCGGCGTCAGAGGGCTGCTCGCCTGAGCCGGAGGGTAGAACGCGCGTGACCGCAAGGTCACGGAGCCTGCCGGTGACGACAGGTCAAGATTAATGGCAGACAAGGGAAGGTTTTTGACCGACCCTACAGAACCCGGCTTACAGGTCAGCTTTTTTATTGAATTACCAGTATCCGCATATGAAAAGGGTTCGTTGTCCCAAGTGTGACCATTACAACACGTTTGATGAAACTCTCTACAAAGAGGGGCAATCGCTCGTTTTTGAATGTGAGAACTGCCGCAAGCAGTTCAAAATCAGGATCGGAACCAGCAAACTTGCCGCCACTCAAAAAGATGCAGACAGGAAAAATGAGGTCAACAATATCGGATTCGGCTCAATCCTTGTTGTTGAAAACGTATTCGGATTCCGTCAGAGTTTTGCTTTACAGGAGGGTGAAAACATAATCGGGCGTTACAATCCCGGCGACAACATCACAATACCCATTGACACCAATGACCGCAGCATGGACAGGCGCCACTGCGTGATAACCGTAAAAAAAGAACCGACAGGTGAAATCAGTTATACTTTGAGAGATTTTCCAAGCCTGACCGGAACGTTCCTTTATAACCGAATTCTTGGGGACCGCGAAAGAGTCCTCATTGAGGACGGGGCGATAATAACCCTTGGCGCTACAACAATCATATTGCAGGCAGAGTCTTGACAACAAAAAAGGGAAAGATTATCTTTCCCTGTAATCCTCCAGTGCCTGACCGGATTTCTTTGACCTTGACGCTCTGATGGTCAACGGCATTGTCACCTTGTACCTGACAGGTTCACCGTTCTTGGTTGCCGGCGTCCACCTGGGCATCGCCTTTAACAGCCTGAGCACCTCATCATCAATAGAATAATCAAGTCCTTTCAGGATACCTACGTAGGTTATATCTCCTGATTTCTCAACCGTGAATTCAACCTCCATCTTTCCGTTGACGGATCTCTTGGCGGCATCATCGGGATATTCAAAGTTATCAGAAATATACTTGTACATCTTTTCAATTCCGCCTTTGAACTCAGGCTGGGTAATGACTATATCTTCACCGTTCTTACCCTTGATGACCTCTTTTTTGGGAGACGACGAATCATCTGTCTGAGCCGACAGCGGGCAGGCAACAAGTATAACAGCAAGCAGCAACGATACTCTAATCAATGTCTTTCCAATCTTTTGCATAATACAAGTTTACAATCACTTCTTAATTTGGACTCCAATAGTCACGGATTGTAATATTAAATTCAGTTTTTTTATATAAAGCCCGCCTTCAGGTTAAATCAAACCCGTTTTTCTTAACATTTTTTCTCAAGAACCGTGACGACCTCAACATGCTGGGTATGCGGGAACATATCGACCGGCTGCACCGCCGTCACCCTGTACCCCTGATCAAGCAATGCTATGTCACGCGCCTGAGTTGCAGGATTGCAACTTACATAAACAATACGTTTTGGAGCGGCTTCAAGTATCACATTCACCACATCGGCATGCATTCCTGCACGTGGCGGGTCAGTGATGATGACATCAGGATTTCCGTGTTCTGCAATAAAGCCGGCGTTCAGAACGTCTTTCATATCGCCTGCAAAAAACTCGGTGTTTTCTATTCCGTTCACGCCGGCATTCACCTTGGCATCCTCAATAGCCTCCGGTACATACTCTATTCCGACCACCTTTTTCACACCTCCTGCCAGGAACAGTGCAATGGTTCCTGTTCCGGTATAAAGGTCATATACCACGTCATCAGGACCTAATGCAGCCAGATTCCTGACTGTCGAATAGAGTTTGTATGCCTGACGGCTGTTGGTCTGGAAAAATGATTTGGGACCTATTTTGAACTTGAGGTTCTCCATTGTCTCGTAAATGCATTCTTCACCACGGAAAACGTGCACGTCCAGGTCACCGAATGTGTCGTTGCATTTGTTGTTGACCACATACAGGAGCGACGTTATTTCAGGAAAACTGTCAGACAGGTACTGCATGAGTCCCATGAACTGTTCCTGTTCGGCAGGAGTGGTCACCTTTGCCTGAACAAGCACCATAATCTGCCCTGTTGTTACAACACGGACCATCATGTCCCTTAGCACGCCCTCGAGCGAGCGCAGATTAATAAAAGGTATTCCATGCTCTACCGCATATGCGTATGCAGCATTTCTGATCCTGTCAGATATTTCATCCTGAAGTTTGCAACTGTTTATATGAAGCACCTTGTCAAATGCTCCGGGTATATGGAATCCCAGTCCGGGCTGCTTGCGCGGTGCCGTGTTGTCAGGATCGTCCAGGGCGTTCAGTTCATCGGCCGTAAGCCAACGCATATTGCTGAATGAATACTCAAGTTTGTTGCGGTAATGCATTACCTGAGCCGAACCCAGAATGGGACTGATTTCAGGCAGTTCAACCTTGGCTATCCTTGTAAGACAGTCAACCACCTGCTGCTGTTTGTATCTGAGTTGCTCCTCATAAGGCAGGTTCTGCCATTTGCAACCGCCGCATATACCAAAGTGTTCACAGAACGGTACTGCACGCACCTTGGAAAGTTCATGGAATTTAACCACGACCGCCTCGGCATAACTGTGCTTCTTTTTGAGTATCTTGAGATCAACCACATCACCAGGCACTGCAAACGGGACAAAAACCACAAGATCATTGATACGTACCAATGCCTTGCCCTCGGCTGCCACACCGGTTATGGTTACATTCTCTATTATCGGCTGTTCGCGTCTTTTTCTGGACATATAAAAACTTTTGGGGCTGCAAAGGTAGCGCAAACTTTAGTCAATTCAGCAGCCGTACCTGAAAAACGCAGAATTATTGACCAAAAAAGAGAAAAATGAGTGTATAAAAACACATCTTTTAATAATTAATAAGTACCTTTGCACCCGCAAAAAGAAATTAAGGACTTATCGTAGCACGAGACATAAACATTACAACATATTCTATAATTTATGAGCGAAAAAAGAGTTTACAAGTTCGGAAACGGACAAGCTGAGGGAAATGCCCAAATGCGTAATCTGCTTGGTGGCAAGGGAGCTAACCTTGCTGAGATGAATCTGCTTGGTGTACCTGTACCTCCGGGTTTCACAATCACCACTGATGTTTGTAACGAGTACTATCAGATTGGTCGCGACAAGGTTGTCGCCATTCTGAAGAATGATGTTGAGGATGCTATCCGCCACATCGAGAAACTGATGAACTCAAAGTTCGGTGATGTTGAGAATCCGCTTCTGGTATCAGTTCGTTCAGGCGCCCGCGCTTCAATGCCCGGTATGATGGACACCATTCTGAACCTGGGACTCAATGATGAGGTTGTTGAGGGTCTGTCACGTAAGACCAACAATCCTCACTTTGCTTGGGACAGCTACCGTCGCTTTGTACAGATGTACGGTGACGTTGTTCTGGGTATGAAGCCCGTCAGCAAGACCGATGTTGACCCGTTCGAGGCTATCATCGAGAAGGTTAAGGAGGAGAGCGGCGTAGTTCTGGACAAGGACCTGAGTGTCGAGGACCTCAAGAAACTGGTTAAGCTGTTCAAGGCTGCCGTCAAGGAGCGCACCGGTCATGACTTCCCGACAAGTGCTATGGATCAGCTCTGGGGTGCCATCTGCGCTGTATTCGGTTCATGGAACAACGAGCGCGCTATCCTGTATCGTAAGATGGAAGGAATACCCGATGAATGGGGTACCGCCGTATCAGTTATGGCTATGGTATTCGGTAACATGGGTGACACATCTGCTACAGGTGTATGCTTCAGCCGTGACGCCGCTACCGGTGAGAACCTGTTCAACGGTGAGTATCTGGTTAACGCACAGGGTGAGGATGTTGTAGCAGGTATCCGCACACCGCAGCAGATCACAATTGAGGGTTCAAAGCGTTGGGCTGCTCTGGCAGGCGTATCTGAGGAGGAGCGCAAGGCCAAGTATCCTTCAATGGAAGAGGCAATGCCCGCTATCTATAAGGAGCTGGATGCTCTGCAGACAAAACTTGAGAACCACTATCACGATATGCAGGATATGGAGTTCACCGTTCAGGAGGGCAAGCTCTGGTTCCTCCAGACACGTAACGGTAAGCGCACAGGTACCGCAATGGTTAAGATTGCAATGGACCTGATGCACGAGGATCTGATTGACGAGAAAACCGCTATCCAGCGCTGCGAGCCCCAGAAGCTTGATGAGCTGCTCCACCCTGTTTTTGACAAGAACGCTCTTAAGAAGGCTAAGGTTCTGACCACCGGTCTTCCCGCTTCACCGGGTGCCGCCTGCGGTCAAATTGTATTCAACGCCGATGACGCTGAGGCTTGGCACAAGAACGGCCACAAGGTTATCATGGTACGTATCGAGACTTCACCTGAAGATCTGGCCGGTATGGCTGCTGCCGAGGGTATCCTGACATGCCGCGGCGGTATGACCAGCCACGCTGCAGTTGTTGCCCGCGGTATGGGTAAGTGCTGCGTATCAGGTGCCGGTGCACTGAGCGTTGACTACGTTAAGAAGACAGTTAAGATTGAGGACATCGTTCTCAAGGAAGGTGACTATATTTCAATCAACGGTTCAACCGGTCAGGTTCTTCTGGGTCAGATTGAGACCAAGGCTGCTGAGATAAGCGGCGATTTCGCTGAGCTGATGGACCTCTGCAACAAGTACACTCGTCTGGTTGTACGCACCAACGCCGATACTCCTCACGATGCTGAGGTTGCACGCACATTCGGTGCCGTTGGTATCGGTCTTTGCCGTACCGAGCATATGTTCTTTGAGGGTGAAAAGATCAAGGCTATGCGTGAGATGATCCTTGCCGAGAACAAGGAGGGTCGCGAGAAGGCACTTGCCAAACTGCTCCCCTACCAGACCAAGGACTTCTACGGAATCCTGAAGGCTATGGACGGACTGCCAGTCAACATCCGTCTGCTTGATCCCCCATTGCACGAGTTCGTACCTCACGATAAGAAGGGACAGCAGGAGATGGCCGATGCCATGGGCGTAACTCTTGAGCAGATCAAGGCTCGCGTTGAGTCTCTGTCAGAGAACAACCCGATGCTGGGTCACCGCGGTTGCCGTCTGGGTAACACCTATCCTGAAATCACCGAGATGCAGACCAAGGCCATCATCGGCGCTGCTATCCAGCTCCGCAAGGAGGGCATGAACCCCAAACCTGAGATCATGGTTCCGCTGGTAGGTAAGCACTACGAGTTCGAGCAGCAGGAGGAGATCATCCGCTCTACCGCAGCCAAATTGTTTGAGGAAGAGGGTGTCAAGCCGTTCGAATTCAAGGTTGGTACAATGATTGAGATTCCGCGTGCCGCTCTTACTGCCGATGCAGTTGCTGCACGTGCTGAGTACTTCTCATTCGGTACAAATGACCTGACTCAGATGACATTCGGTTACTCACGTGACGATATCGCTTCATTCCTGCCGGTATATCTTGAAAAGAAGATCCTTAAGGTTGACCCGTTCCAGGTTCTTGACCAGAAGGGTGTAGGCCAGCTCATCAAGATGGCTGTTGAGAAGGGTCGTTCAGTACGTCCTGACCTCAAGTGCGGTATCTGCGGCGAGCATGGAGGCGAGCCTTCATCAGTCAAGTTCTGCGACAAGGTAGGTCTGAACTACGTGAGCTGCTCACCGTTCCGTGTACCTATCGCACGTCTGGCTGCCGCTCAGGGTGCAATCGAAAACTGCTGATCGCAGTTTTCGATTATACAACATCCTTTTAGTTTCCTGACGGAAACAGGCCGTCCTCCGGGACGGGTACGGCTCTAAGGCGTACTTGTAATTGAAAAAGGAAAGTTGTAACATATATATAGAAGGTGGAGGTCCATTTCGGTCCTCCACCTTTATATTATTTTATATCTTTGCGGTATGAAAATCCTGAACATTCTGTCATATCCGATACGCTCCACCGGAAACCTGTTCTCATTCTGCATTCTGATGGAGTTGGTCATCCTGACAACATGCCATGTTGTAGGTGTAGGTGGGGATATTTTTCTGGGTATTCTCATGCCGATATTTGACTGCTATGTAATATGTCTGCTGGCAAGTCTTTTCAGAAAGGTGAAACTGGGTTGGATAATCTGGACTGTTGCAATACTTGTATTTACAGGAGAACTCTTCACAATACTGTTCTACAATTCCACATACAATATTAGAGTCATCCAGTTGGTAATGGAGACAACTCCCGGAGAATCCAAAGAGTTTCTGGCATCAGCCTCAGGACACCCGGGTTTATGGATTTCAGTAGTGATTACAGGTATAACAGCCTATTTGAGTTATCTTTTGAACAGGACTCGGAACAGATTCACGGAACGGGCATTGAAGATTCTGAATTGGACCGGAATAGCTCTTATCCTGTGGTCTTCAACAAGAGAGATTCCTGCCTACATCAAACTGGGGCGCTGTTTTGCAGCAAAAGAATACAGACTCCTGGCTGAGAAGAAATACATGCCCCACCTTTCAACCACCGCAATAAGATTGTTGCAGGGTGTAGCATTCAACATAGTACAGCCAAGAGAACTGAATGCACTTACCGTTACGGCACAAAACACGCCAAGTGCAAACAGTACACATGAATGTCCGCTGATTGTTCTCATTATAGGAGAATCTTTCTCCAAATATCACACACCGCTCTATAATCCTGAGGTTCCGCCTGTCAACCCAAGGTTACAACAACTTAAAGATGAAGGTCATCTTGTTCCATATACCGATGTGGTAACCACAAGCAACCTTACATCAAACGTTATGAGAAACATGTTCTCCATGTGGGATGAAGACTACACTGACAACTGGACGGAACATACGCTGTTCCCGGCCATATTCCGCAAGGCAGGTTTCTCAGTATGGTACCTGACGAACCAGTTCGCACTTAACAGTTCAGACGTATGGAATTGCATAGGCGGAACCATTTTCAACAAGCCTGAATTATCGGAATGCCTGTTTGACTGGCGGAACCAGAATCTCATGCAATATGACGCAGAAATACTGGATCTGATGCCTGACACGTCACAGTTGTTTGAGCGCCCCACTCTGCTTATTGTACACCTTATGGGACAACATGTGGATTACAAAGAGAGGTACCCAGAAGAGTTTGAATATTTTGACGCAGATCAGATGGAAACAGGATTCGGAGGCGCCAAAGCCAAAAAGATTCTGGCCGAATATGCAAACGCCACCCTTTACAACGACTATGTGGTTGACAGGATATGGAACCTTGTAAAGGAACATGATGCAGTGGGCATATATCTGTCAGATCATGGCGAGGAGGTTTATGACTGGCGTGATTTCCATGAACGTACCGATGAAATACAGATGACAAAAGAGGTGGCCAAATACCAGTTTGAGACACCGTTCTTTTTCCTGATGTCTGACAAGTTCATACAAAATCATGCAGACTTGACACAATCCATATTGCACAGTTCAGACAAACCGCTCCTGAACAGCAACATCAAGCATACGCTGCTGAGACTGGGCGGCATTGACTGCAAGGATTACAAACCATCTTTGGACATTCTGTCAGACAAATATGACTCCCGGACCAAAAGGCTCATAGGAGACCATGTCGATTACGACTACCTGATGCAGAACTGATTGAACCAGAAATATGTTTCGTGATAATCAATGAAAGTACTGTTGGAACGGAATACCGATGATTCACGGGACAGAGGCTCCAATATCCTTAAAAAGTTATCATAGACACTCTTTTCATTTGCATAATGGGTTGGGAACAGATTCTGCGCAGAACTGTCAGCCGCCATTACCAATGCCTGCATGTAATACTTTGGAACAGGATTGTAGGAGTTGATTTCAATGCTCCGGCAGAATTCATCAGTATCTCCGTCAAGAAGGCATGAGGCCAGATATGCTTCATGTCCCCCATCCTGCCTTAGGGCTACGGCAAGGGCATGAGGATCAGAAATACTGTAACTGAACAGGTTGTCACCAATGCCACACCCTGCGGGATTGGTTCCGGTTCCTATTTTGAGCATCGCCTTTGCTCTGAGCAGGTCAATTGCAGGATCAGACTCCTCCTCAAAGCGGCCGATCTCCAGAATAGCCGAATAGTCCGCCTCAGAGTAGAGACTCTCCATGCGCAGCCGACGGTGCAGGTTCTCATCAGTGTTTCCAAGATAGCCCACCATACAGAACAGCAGAGACATAAGTACCAGATTGCCCGTAAGTGTTCGTGGGCGGTCATTATATTCAGACCTGGGTATTGAACCGACCAATTTGCTGACAAAAACGAGCAAGACCACAAATACAGCCGTTATTATCCAAACCGTACCGCTTTGCCCTATGAATGAATCGCCGTCATATCCTGTAACAATCCCCAGGAATGCCGCCGAAAACAGATAGTTGCAAGCATAAAGCCCCTTCTTGAAACGTAAGATAAAAGATCCCGGAACAACAAGATACTGGGCTAGCAGCGTCAGGATCAGAGAGACGACAAAATGATGGTAGGTATTTACTCCTTCAGGGAACTCTGAGTCATACAGAAGCTTATTGAATGCCGCGCGCAACAGATCCTGCTGAAAAAAGTACAGCCAGCAGAATGCGAAAACAAAAAACAGGATCGCACACAGCCACTTAACGCACTTGTCACATGATTTTTTTTCCATTGGACCTGACTTTCTTCAATACAATAGCGGAACGGGACGGCAAATAAAGTTTCAACCACTCTTTTCTTGCCTTCTTATAGAGCGGATCAAAGAGAGTAAAATGTTCTACACCGTCATCAACACGGCCGTAACCTCCAAACTCTATACTGTCACTGTCAAGAATAGTCTTGTATGAGCCTTTTGGTACCAGAAAACCATAATCGGAGAATGAACGTGTGGGGTTGAAATTGAACACAAACACCAGATCACCGCGTCCGTAAGCCAGTACCTGGTCACCGTCATTGTGCCAATATTCCACCACATCCTTGTTCTGAATATTCTTTGATGTGCCCAACAACCTTATCATGGCACGGTCAAAGTCACCCAACCAGCAGTACGCCAGTTGTTTGTTGTCAACAAGACTCCATTGGCGACGTGCGTATTTGTGACTCCAGCCGTTTCCCTCACGCGGAAAATCAATCCACTCGGGATGTCCGAACTCATTACCCATAAAGTTCAGATAGCCACCGTTTATGGTCGATGCGGTAACAAGCCTTATCATCTTGTGCAATGCAATGCCGCGTGATGTCACGTCATTGCCGCCGTCCTTGGTAAAATGCCAGTACATATCGGCATCAATCAGACGGAATATGACCGTTTTGTCACCTACAAGAGCCTGATCATGACTCTCTACATATGATATGGTCTTTTCATCCTTGCGGCGGTTGGTAACCTCCCAGTAAATACCAGCCATGGACCAGTCTTCATCCTTGCGTTCCTTGATAGTCTTGATCCAGTAATCCGGTATATTCATAGCAAGGCGATAGTCAAATCCAAAGCCGCCGTCTGTAAACGGGGCTGCCAGACCCGGCATACCGCTCACCTCCTCTGCTATGGTAATTGCATTAGGATTGAACTGATGTATTACGCGGTTTGCCAACATCAGGTAGCAGATTGCATCATCATCCTGATGACCGTTGAAATAATCGTCATAATTGCAGAATGCCTCGCCCAGGCCGTGGCTGTAATAAAGCATTGAGGTTACTCCGTCAAAACGGAATCCGTCAAATCTGAATTCATCAAGCCAGTACTTGCAGTTGGAAAGCAGGTAATGCAAAACCTGGGTCTTGCCGTAGTCAAAGCAAAGGGAGCCCCAGGCGGAATGCTCATGACGGTCACCAGGCAGGAAATACTGATTCGGATCACCTGCAAGATTGCCCAGACCCTCATACTCGTTCTTGACCGAATGGGAGTGAACAAGGTCCATAATTACCGATATGCCCATTCCATGAGCCGTATCAATCAGTTCCTTGAGTTCCTCAGGGGTACCGAAACGTGAAGAGGGAGCAAAGAAACTGGATACATGATATCCGAAACTGCCATAATACGGATGCTCCTGTATGGCCATAACCTGAATACAGTTGTAACCGTCCTCCTTGACACGCGGAAGTACATTATTCTTGAATTCTACATAGGTGCCCACACCCTCACGCTCCTGTGCCATACCCACATGACATTCATAAATAAGCAGAGGATCCTGTTTGGGCTTGAAATCATTATGCCTGAAATGATACTCCTTTTTGGGGTCCCAGACCTGAGCCGAGAATATCTTGGACTGATCATCCTGAACAACCCTGCGACACCAGGCGGGAATACGGTCACCTTGACCGCCGTTCCATTTGACACGCATCTTATAGTGCTGCCCGTGACCGATCATCCCAAGAGGAATACGCAGTTCCCAATCACCGGAATCACTGATGCGCTTAAGACGGAACCGTTCCTGTTCCTCCCAGCCGGAAAAATCACCGATAAGGAATATCTCAGTGGCATTAGGCGCCCACTCCCTGAACACCCAGCCGCTGTCTGTCCGCTGAAGTCCGTAATAGAGATAGCCTGAAGCAAAATCCTTAAGACTCATCTTACCGCCGGTAAGTTCACTCTCACGCCACAATGCATGGTCATGTCTGCCCTCAATAGCGGCCTGATAAGGCGACAGCCAGGGGTCATTCTCTATTATCTTCAACATGGCTTGCGTATTTTTACGATAAGTTTCAGAATACCGTTTTCAGTAATGGCCGGAGCGTGACCTTCGCCCGGAAAGAACACCACAAACATACCTTTCCTGACATTAAGATACGTATCACACAAGCCGGGATAGAATGCCACATCCTTTTCACTGCTGTATGGCACCGATGCTTCAGGCATATAATCAGCAGCAATGAATCCCATCTCCTCATCTGATGAAATGGGCACCTGTATGTCTATATATTCCCTATGAGCCTCAATCGGTACCTCATCACGCGTCTGGGCATTCTGACGGTTCACATTGACAAAAAGGTCATCACCCTGCAGAACTATCCTGCCGGGCTCGAGCGAGCTCAGGTCTGTATTTCGGAAAAAAACAGCAACCTTATCCATCAACGGACTTATATATCCGTATTTCTCAAGTCTGTCAAGTGTATCAAGTATCATAACTCAATATGTTATTGTTCTTATCTTTTTTCCTGATTTATCCTTAACGGTGAATGTTCCTGTACGGACACCCTCCTTGAAAACTCCCTCAAGACGTGTTCCGTCAGCCTCCTCAACCACACCGTTTCCGTCAACTATACCATTCACAAAACCGCCTCTGAATTTTGTTCCGTCAGCAAGGCTCATAGACCCTTCGCCCCAAGGAGTGTCATTCTGCCATTCCCCGTAATACTTGTCTCCATTGGCCCAGATCATCTGTCCTGTTCCTTCACGGCGGTTGTCTCTCCATTCGCCGTCATAAACAGAGCCATCCGCCCAGGTAAATACGCCTTTCCCGTCAGCCATACCATTCCTTAATGAGCCTTTATATCTGTCTCCGTTGGCAAATGTATATTCTCCGTTTCCGGTTATGGTGCCGTTACGGAACTGTCCCTTGTATGAATCACCGTTTTCCAGAACGCACGTTCCGCTGCCGTTTTCCATATCATTCTTCCATGAGCCGGCATATGAGTATGAGACGCTCTTGTATTCGCCCTGGCCGTCACGCAGTCCGCTATCCCATGAACCGCGGTACTCTGCGCTGTCAGACCAGACCATAAGCCCTGTACCGCTCTTGAGACCGTTCTCCCACTCACCCGAATAGTATGACCCGTCAGTCCACATATACACGCCTTTTCCGTCACGTTCGTCATCCTTCCAGTTACCTTTGTATACATCGCCCGATGCATATTGGAGTTCACCCTCACCGGAGCGGATATTGTTCTCCCAGGATCCAAGATAAAGGTCACCGTTTGCATAATGGCATATACCCGTACCTTTACGCAAGCCTTTTTCATAAGAGCCCTCATAAACATCACCGTTCACATACTCCATACGACCGGTGCCTGACGGCTTACGCAGTTTCATCTGGCCTGTATACACAGAACCGTCACTCATCACATGACGTTTTTTCTGTTCCTGTCTGATGCTGTCCTGTTTTGCATCTCCAGCCCATAAGGTTACAGGTATGAAGAGCATAAACAACAATATGTTCAGAACCGGCCTCATAAGGAGTGCTCCTTTAGAAACTTTTCCGCATCGGCAAGATCATCCGGGGTATCTATGCCTATCGTCTCAACATCAGTAACACCCACCTTGATGCGGAAACCTGCAGACAGCCAGCGTAACTGTTCAAGGCTTTCAGCCTTTTCCAAAGGAGCCTGAGGCAGTTGTGTTACTGTTCCCAGGACATCGGTCCGGAAAGCGTAAATGCCTATGTGCTTATAATATGTATGTCTTGACGGCCAATCGTTCCCGGCAACGCCTCTGAGGTAAGGAATGACGCTCCTGCTGAAATAGAGTGCATTCCAGTTATTGTCAACAACCACTTTAGGACTGTTGGGGTTAGCAACCTTCTCAAATGGAGTATCAGGTGAAAACGGCTTCACCAGTGTGGCTATATCTGTTTCAGGATAATTGAAAAGATCTTTCAGCGTGGTGAGTTGCGAGGGCTGGATAAACGGTTCGTCTCCCTGAATGTTCACAACGACATCAGCCTTGACACCACATTTTGTATAAGCCTCATAACAGCGGTCCGTACCGCTTTTATGATCCTCACGTGTCATTACAGCCTTAAAACCGCCGTTCTCCACAACGTTGTAGATACGGCTGTCATCAGTAGCCACAAACACATGGTTGAACACCTTGCTTGCCTGTTCACATACACGTATTATGACAGGCTTGCCTCCCAAAACGGCAAGCGGTTTGGCAGGGAAACGGGTTGAAGCGTATCTTGCCGGTATTATTGCAACAAATTCCATCAGAATGATTCTATTGAGTAATTATCAAGAACATCACCGTGCGTATTGGAATAACCGGCGCACGGATCATAATCTTCAGGTATGTCAAAGACTGCGCTTGGCGAATAACCAAGATTGACAGAATCAGCATAGACCTTATCCATGAACATGCCCCAGACGGGAAGCGCGGCATGGGCGCCCTGACCATGGTCCATATCGTCAAAGTGAATGTCACGGTCTTCACCGCCAACCCAGCATCCGGCTACAAGATCAGGCGTATATCCCATAAACCAAGCGTCAGAGTGGTTATCGGTGGTACCTGTCTTGCCGGCACAGTCAACTTTATAGAAATTGGGGAACAGACGTGAACTGCGCAGACGTGTACCGGTTCCCTCATTTACCACTGCGCGCATCATATCAATCATCTTGTACGATGTCTCCTCACTTACCACCTCATTGCTGCGCGCTGTGAACTGGGCAAGGATATTGCCTTCGGCATCCTCAATACGGGTAACATACAGCGGAGTTGTACGTATGCCGTGATTGACAAACGCGGTATAGGCACTGACCATCTCCTGAACAGAGACGTCACATGTTCCAAGGCAAAGTGAAGGAACAGGCTCTATTGCCTGATTCCTGAGACCGAACTCATGCAGAAGATTCACGAATGCGTATGGGCTCAGATTACTCATCAGGTATGCCGTGACATTGTTATTGGAACGTGACAGACCCCATTTGAGAGTAACCAACTGACCAAGCATCTGCTTGCCATCATCCTTGGGCTGCCATATCTGGCCTGATTCGGTAAGGATGGTCTGTGTCTGGTTTATGGTTTGGTCACAAGGTGAATAGCCACTCTCCATTGCCAGCGAATACAGGTACGGTTTCATTGTGGATCCTACCTGACGGCGGCCCGATGTAACCATATCATACTGGAATGCACGGTAGTCAGGACCTCCCACATACGCACGCACAAAACCGCTTCTGGGCTCCATACACATAAAGCCCGTGCGCAGATAGAATTTCATGTAACGTATGGAATCAAGCGGTGTAAGAACCGTATCAATATCGCCGCCGTATGAGAAAACGGTCATCTGGCAAGGGGTATTGAAAACCTTGCGTATTGAATCCTGGCTGACGCCGCTGGACTGCAGACCACGGTAACGGTCTGTCTGCTGCATGGCGCGGTCCATAATACGGTTGACCTCTTCGGTCGTCAGTTTTGATGTGAACGGTGCTGATTTGACCTTTTTCTTTGCCTTGAAGAAATCAGGCTGAAGATAATCCTGAAGTTGTGCGGCAACAGCCTCCTCGGCATACCGCTGCATGCGGGAGTCAATAGTCACATAAACCTTGAGTCCGTCAGTATATAGATTGTACGGCTTACCGTTCTGGTTCAGATTCTTGTTGCACCATCCGAACAGCGGATCCTGCTCCCAGTCCAACGAATCCTCATAGAACTGCTGCATCTGCCAGCCGCGATAGTTCTTGCGTTCAGGTTTCTGCTTTCTCAATATGGAACGCAGATACTCCCTGAAGTATGTAGCCTGCCCCACCTTATGGTCCACCTTGTGGTAATTCAGGACCAGTTCTGTAGCCTGAAGGGAATCTGTCTGTTCAGCCGAAAGGAAACCGGCTTTCTCCATCTGTCCCAACACCACATTACGGCGTTCGCATGTCAGTTCCTTGCGACGCAGCGGATTGTAAAGTGAAGAGTTCTTGCACATACCGATGAGCATGGCAGACTCCTCTGCATTCAGTTCTGAAGGCAACTTGCCGAAATATGTGTTTGAAGCAGTATAAATGCCTATGGCGTTGTTTCCAAAGTCATATTTGTTCAGATAGAGAGTAAGTATCTCCTCTTTAGTGTAGAATCTTTCCAGTTTCACCGCTATGACCCACTCACTTGGTTTTTGCAACGCTCTCTGAACGGAACTGCGTGCCACATGTTCAGTGTACAACTGTTTGGCCAACTGCTGCGTGAGCGTACTGCCTCCACCTGCGCTGTGCTGCCTGAGGATAACCCTCTTTACAACCGCACGGACCAGGGCTTTGAGATCTATTCCGCAGTGTTCACTGAAACGGACATCCTCTGTTGCAACCAGGGCTTTTACCAGATATGGAGACAATTCATCAAAATCAACCCAGACGCGGTTGTCCTCACTCCGCGCAAAAGTGCCGAGCACCACTCCATCGGCCGAAATGATCTGTGTAGCAAACTTATCTATCGGATTTTCTATATCCTCAAGTGACGGCATATTGCCGATCCACCCTTTACTTATACCTGAAAAAAAGAGATAAACTGCAACTGCCCCAAAGGCGAACAAGCCCCATAGCCAGATTACAATTCTGATTGCTGTCTTTTTGGAGAGACCTTTCATAGAAATACTGTATAAATCATACAAATTTAAAACAAAAAAGACTTACCTGAACCACCATATATGCAAAATTTGCTTTTTTAGGGAAAGTTATGAACAAGCACTCTGCAAGTTGGTATTTTATTAGTAATTTTGGAGTCTCTAATAAACTGAATCCAAATGGACCAAACCGGCAGAAGTCTGATTTCACTTGAGGGCCTTGACAGAGAGGATATCCTGTGGCTGTTAAAACAGGCACAATCATTTGAAGCCGCCCCTAACAGCAAGATCCTTGACGGAAAAATTGTGGCTACACTTTTTTTTGAGCCATCTACAAGAACACGTCTTAGTTTTGAAACAGCAGTCAACCGTCTTGGCGGTCGCGTAATCGGTTTTTCCGATGCGGCGACCACCAGTTCCTCAAAGGGTGAGACGCTCAAGGACACCATAATGATGGTGAGCAATTATGCTGACCTGATCATTATGCGTCATTATCTTGAGGGAGCAGCCCGTTACGCAAGTGAGGTGTCACCCGTGCCAATCATCAATGCAGGCGACGGCGCCAACCAGCATCCGTCACAAACCATGCTTGACCTCTATTCAATGCTTAAGACACAGGGAAGGCTCGATGACCTGAACATCTATCTTGTAGGTGACCTGAAATATGGCCGTACGGTTCATTCCATGCTCACAGCAATGCGTTTCTTCAATCCCACATTCCACTTTATCTCTCCCAACGAACTCAAAATGCCTGATGAGTACAAGGAGTACTGCCGTATCAACGGGATAAAGTTTGAGGAGCACTCCCGTTTTGATGAGGAGACCATAGCCGATGCCGATATCCTCTATATGACCAGAGTACAACGTGAAAGGTTTACTGATCTCATGGAATATGAGCGTGTAAAAGACATGTTCATTCTCAAAAACGATATGCTCAAAAGCGCCAAGCCCAACCTGAAAATCCTGCACCCGCTCCCCAGAGTGAATGAAATAGCGCAGGATGTTGACGCCAACCTGCATGCATATTATTTCCAGCAGGCCAAGAACGGTCTGTTTGTACGTGAGGCACTTATCTGCAACGCTTTGAATCTTCTAAAATGACACGTATGGAGAAATCGGCAAAATCAGAACTGCTTGTTGCAGCCCTTGAGAACGGGACTGTGATAGACCATATACCCTCTGACAAGGTATTTGATGTTGTCAACCTGTTGGGACTGACAAAAATCAACACCCCCATAACAATCGGTTCAAACCTGAGCAGCCGCAAAATGGGCAGCAAAGGCATTATCAAGATTGCGGACCGCTATTTCACAGAAGAGGAGTGCAGCAAGTTATCGGTCATAGCCCCCAACATAGTATTGAACATTATAAGGGACTATGAAGTTGTTGAAAAGAAACGCATATCCATGCCCGATGAAGTGCGTGGTATAGTAAAATGCGGCAACCCCAAATGCATCACCAACCATGAGCCCATGCTGACCGTGTTTGATGTTGTTGACAAGGAGAACGGCACATTACGCTGCCGCTACTGCAATAAGGACGTACATAAAAACGATATAAAACTACTCTGATGAGACGGCTGTTCCTTTCTGTCTTGGCATTATTGCCTGCTGTCATGGCCCATGCGGTTGAGCCGAACGGTCCTGAAAGGTTCCCCTTTTTTACATGGGGAGCAAGGATCGGGTTTAATGCTACGGGCACATACATCAGCCAGGCTGTTTTAGACGGAAAGGACCTTACCAATTATGAGCAGGACACGCAGGTGGGCAATTTCTGTTCGCTGCAGTTCAGGTTCAACTCCTCAAGACTGTTTTTTCAGTCAGGCATCGGACTGAGTTCAAACAAGACGACCGTAAACATTGACCGGAACAGTTGGAAAGAAAATTCCCAGACAACTGATTTCCTTACGGCATCATATGTAATGAAATCTGTCACCGTTCCGGTTCAGATAGGATGCCATATCATAAATCAGTCTCCATATTGCATGTCAGTCTTTACGGGCCCGAGATTCAGATACACACCTTCAAAATACTACTCCGCATCATTCATCAATCAGAATCCGTATAATCTTGCCGAAACCAACAATCCTCTGTCCGTAGGCTGGACTATAGGACTTAGCATACTGATTGAACGTACATTCCTTGATTTTGAATATGAAGCCGGCATAAGCAATCTTTCAAAAAGCATCAATGACACGAGCGGAGCGTATTCCGGATCAGAGTTTAATCTTGGCCACAGGACTTCAATACTGTCATTTTCCTATGGCATCATGTTTTAGAAACATTAAAAACCAACAAAAATAATTATGAAAAGAGATCAGGAGATTTTTGACATCATTGAGCGCGAACATCAGCGCCAGGCTAAAGGAATTGAATTGATTGCCTCTGAGAACTTTGTAAGCGATCAGGTTATGCAAGCCATGGGATCATGCCTCACCAACAAATATGCCGAAGGTTATCCCGGCAAGCGTTACTACGGTGGTTGTGAGGTTGTTGATGAGGCCGAGAGCCTTGCCATTGCACGCATCAAGAAACTGTTCGGTGCAGAATATGCAAATGTTCAGCCCCATTCAGGTGCTCAGGCAAACGCAGCCGTACTTCAGGCTGTACTCATGCCGGGTGAGACATTCATGGGTCTCAACCTTGCACACGGCGGTCACCTGTCACATGGTTCTGCAGTCAATTCATCAGGTATCCTCTATCATGCCGTAGGCTATGACCTGAATCCTGAGACCGGCCGTGTTGACTATGACAAGATGGAGCAACTGGCACTTGAGGTCAAACCGAAACTCATCATCGGCGGCGGTTCAGCCTATTCACGCGAGTGGGACTACGCCCGCATGCGTAAGATTGCCGATGAGGTTGGCGCACTTCTTATGATAGATATGGCTCATCCTGCCGGTCTTATCGCTGCAGGTCTGCTTGAGAACCCTGTAAAGTACGCTCACATCGTAACCTCTACCACCCACAAGACACTGCGCGGTCCACGCGGCGGTATCATTCTGCTGGGTAAGGACTTCCAGGATCCACGCGGCCGCAAGACTCCTAAAGGTGAGATCAAGATGATGTCACAGCTCATTGACTCAGCCGTATTCCCCGGCACACAGGGCGGTCCTCTGGAACACGTTATCGCAGCCAAGGCCGTTGCATTCGGCGAGGCTCTTCAGCCTGAGTTCAAGGAGTATCAGATCCAGGTTCAGAAGAACGCCAAGAAACTGGCTGAGGAACTGACCAAGCGCGGATTCACCATCGTATCAGGCGGCACCGACAACCACAGCATGCTGGTTGACCTGCGTTCCAAGTACCCTGACCTGACCGGTAAGGTTGCCGAGAAGGCTCTTGTTGCAGCCGATATCACAGCCAACAAGAACATGGTTCCGTTTGACTCACGCAGCGCATTCCAGACTTCAGGTCTGCGTTTCGGCACCCCCGCCATCACAACTCGCGGTGCCAAGGAGGACATGATGGTAATCATTGCCGAACTCATTGAGGAGGTGCTGAACGCTCCCGAGGATGAGGCTGTAATTGCAAAGGTCCGTGCACGTGTAAACGACATGATGAAAGACTATCCCATGTTCGCTTATTGATTATTACCACAACTGTAAAACAAGCCCGGCCTGTTGGTTGGGCTTGTTTAACTTTATCTCACATAATCAATGTCAGGAGTTGCAGTATTTTCTTTTTTGCCGTGTTGCACCTGCCTTTTCTGGCTTGTGCTGACAGCATTGATATCCAAACGCAATCTGCGACAAGGCTACTTTACGGTTTTGTTGCTCTCCATCGGCCTGTCAACTATGGCTCAGGCCGGACTTGATTTTGCATCATCACAGAAATACACTCTCTTATTCTATTTTGCCGACCAGTTCTTTACAACTGCAGTCATCCCGTTGGCTTTCATATACCTGAAACATGAAGAGTCATTCGATAACGGCAGCGGCATGATGTTCAGTTGGATTGCCGCACCGGTAACACTGTTGTTCGCTGAACTGGTATTGTACAGGCTATACGGTAAAGAGGATTTTGCGACCTGCGTTTTCAACCTGGTACATAATGTAACAACTGAATCGCCAGACAGGATCCACTTTTATACAGACATCTGTTCAAGATACGTTTATACGGCAATCCTGGCTCTGGGAACCCTGTTTTTCAGCATCAGAACCGCAGTCATGCGCAACAGGGTATCGGCACAGATATCATTTCTCATAACACTGCTGGCAGCAATTTATACAATCAATGCCGTTTTGGCAGACATTCTCTACATAGGATACCCCCTGATAAGAATAATCCTGTCAATCCTGCTGTCAGCAGCAATCTTCATACTCTCTTATAACGGGTCACATCTTTCCTATTATACATCAGAGAAATATTCCGTTATGGATTCCGCCCCTGTCTTTCCTACGGTAAAAGAGAGTCCTGATACAATAGACAGGTCTGAAAACGGCCGGGCCGAAACACCTGAGTTCCATCTCCCTGTTGCAAAGCAGGAACAGATATATGAAAGTGTCTTAAGGGTAAGATTTGAAAATCTGATAATCAAAAACAGATATTACCTTAAACCCGGCATCACACTCGTTGATGTTGCCAGAGAACTGGGAACCAACAGGACGTACATTTCAAGAATGGTCAACAAAACATATGACATAACTTTCACTGACTATATCAACACTTTGAGAATAGATTACGCACAGAAATACCTGCTTCAGCATAAGGATGCGAAACAATCCGAAATAGCTGCAGCATGCGGATTTCCGAATGCATCGGTATTCAACAACATATTCAGGAAAAAGACCGGAGTAACTCCAAAGATCTGGGTTGCCACCAACTCCTGACATTCAAAAAAGCATATTTCCATGAAAGTAGTATGTGATTCCCATATCCCGTTTCTGAAAGGTGCACTTGAGCCCTATTGCAACGTTGTCTATGCTCCCGGCAATGAAATAGACAAGGCAATGGTACATGACGCCGATGCCCTTATTGTAAGAACCAGGACCAGATGTAACGCCGCATTGCTTGAAGGTTCACATGTACGTTTCATAGCAACAGCCACAATAGGATATGACCACATTGATACAAACTGGTGTGAATCACACGGTATCAGTTGGACCAATGCGCCGGGATGCAACTCATGGTCTGTGCAGCAATATATCGGTTCCCTTCTGGTCTCATTGGCACGTGATTACCATTTCAGTTTCAGAGACAGGACAATAGGCGTGGTAGGTGTAGGCAATGTCGGCAGCAAAGTGGCGCGTATTGCCGCCCTGCTGGGATTCAGAGTAATCCTCTGTGACCCGCCACGTGCTCAACGGGAGGAGGCCGGTGCTTTTGTTGCACTTGATGAAATCATAAGGCAAAGCGATATCATTACACTCCATGTTCCGCTGATATGCGAGGGGGCTGACCGGACCTTTCACCTTTTTGATGAAACACGTCTGGCATCAATGAACGGCAATCAGATACTCATCAACAGTTCTCGCGGTGAAGTTGTTGACAACAACGCCCTGAAAGCAGCGCTTGCGGAAAATAGGATTTGTGCCGCAGCACTTGACGTATGGGAGAATGAACCTCATATTGACAATCAGCTTCTTAAACTGCTTTACTGCGCCACACCGCATATCGCCGGATACTCAGTTGACGGTAAAGCCACCGGAACGACAATGTGCGTACAGGCACTTGGCAGACACTTTGATCTGCCTTGCCGTAACTGGGAGGTCTGTGAAGTCCCTCAGTCTGTTCAGCCTGACGTATTCACCATTGACACAACCGGTAAAAAGCCTCAGGATGTACTGGCCGAAGCAATCCTATACACATACAACATTAAAAACGATGACGCAATGCTGAGAGCCGATGTCACGCAGTTTGAAGCGCTGCGCTCACACTACCCTGTCAGACGCGAGTTCCCGGCCTTCAGCGTCAGACTGGAGAACGACGATTCCGGGCGTTCAACTGTTTTTTTGAGAGAAGCCGGATTCAACATTTGCGAATGAAAACATTTATTCATAATATTGCGACATGGAATTAGGAAAATATTCTTTTGGAATTGGCGACCGTTTCTCGCATGAGGGAAAGGCTCAGTTGGCTGCACTTATACAGGCAGCAGACAAATATCCCTTTGAATTTGTTCCGGTCTGGAACAAATCCAACCGCGAGCACCAGATAATAGGCACAGAACCTTCTGATACGCGCCACGAGGCTGATCAGGCTGTCAGGGAACTTGGGTACGGCAAACCATATTTTGTTGATGCAGACCACATTAACATGAATAATGTGGACCGTTTTATTGACGCATCAGACTTTTTCACGATTGATGTTGCAGACTACATAGGCAAACCCGCAGATAACGGATCCATTGTAAAATTTGTTGAGAGCAATCTCAAATATATCGGCACACTCAGCATTCCCGGTATCACCGAGCCGTTCAAGGTTGACCGTGCCCTTTTGGAAACACTTGCAGGAAAATATCTTTTTGCAGCACAGCAGGCCGGAAAGATTTTCCGCCATATTGAGAACAAAAAAGGCGCAGGTAATTTTGTAACCGAGATATCAATGGATGAGGTTGATTATCCTCAGACCCCGATAGAGATATTCTTTATTCTGAGTGCGCTGTCACAAGAGAATATCCCGGTTCAGACAATCGCGCCCAAGTTTACGGGACGCTTCAACAAAGGTGTGGAATATGTGGGTGATACCGTTCAGTTTGAAAAGGAGTTCCGTGAGGATCTGCTGGTAATTGACTTTGCAATAAAGGAATTCGGACTGCCTGGCAGTCTCAAGTTGAGCATACACTCGGGCAGTGACAAATTCTCAATCTACCCTATAATGGGGCGTCTTATCCGTCAGTATGACAAGGGAATACACATCAAAACCGCAGGAACCACCTGGCTTGAGGAAAACATAGGACTGGCTCTGGCCGATGAAAAAGCTCTTGAACTGGCAAAAAAGATTGCAATCTCAGCATTGGACCGCATGGAAGAGTTATGTATCCCCTATGCTACCGTAATAGACATCAATCCCGCCAAGTTGCCTACTGCCGGTCAGATTGCCTCATGGAGCGGCGAACAGTATGCACGTGCATTGCGTCACAACCAGGAGGATCCGCTTTATAATCCTGATTTCAGGCAACTTGTACATGTCAGTTACAAAATTGCAGCAGAGTTGAGTGATGATTTCTATTCAGCGCTGGAGCGTAATGCCCATGTTGTTGCACAACAAGTAAAAGAGAACCTGCTTGACAGACATATCGCACGCCTGTTCAGATAAAGGCAAACAGAATAAATTAACCTGATTTACTTACCTATATGACCAATAAACCTTTCATTCACGAGAACTTTCTGCTGCAGTCTGAAACAGCACAGCATCTGTTTCACAATCACGCAAAAAAACTGCCCATAATAGATTACCATTGTCACCTGAATCCGCAGGAGGTGGCAGAGGACCACAAATTCCGTTCCATCACAGAATTATGGTTAGGCGGTGACCACTACAAATGGCGTGCGCTGCGCACCAACGGAGTGGCTGAGAAGTTCATCACCGGTGATGCATCAGATTGGGACAAATTCCGGAAATGGGCTGAGACCATGCCATATTGCATGCGTAACCCGCTCTATCACTGGACGCATCTGGAACTCAAGACCTGCTTTGGTATAGACAAGGTCCTTAACCCTGACACGGCAAAGGAGATCTATGACGAGTGCAATGAGAAACTGGCCAGTCCCGAATTCAGCGCCCGCAACCTGATGCTCCACTACAATGTAGAGGCAGTTTGTACTACCGATGACCCCGTGGACTCACTTGAGTATCACAAGCAGGTACGTGAGAGCGGTTTCAAGGTCAAGGTGCTGCCCACATGGCGTCCGGATATGGCCATGACTGTTGAGAATCCAGTTGCATACCGCGATTACATTGATAAACTTTCAAAAGTCAGTGGTGTTTCCATTAACGGTTTTGATGGTATTGTCAAGGCCCTGCTGGTACGTCACAAATATTTTGAGGAGCAAGGCTGCCGCCTGAGCGACCATGGCATGGAAGAGTTTTATGCCGAAGACTTTACCGTAAAGGAACTTGATGAAATATTCAGCAAGGTATATGGAGGCACAACGCTAACCGCTCTTGAAATACGCAAGTTCAAGAGCGCCATGCTCATAGAGTTCGGAAAGATGGATGCCGACACCGGCTGGACTCAGCAGTTCCACTACGGCGTGATACGCAACCAGAATACAAAAATGTTCAAACTGATCGGCAAGGATACCGGCTTTGACTCAATGTCACAGGTAATGACCGCCAAAGCCATGAACCGTTATCTTGACACCCTTAACAGTATGGACAAACTGACCAAGACCATAATCTACAATCTGAACCCGTCAGACTTTGAAATGGTAGGAACCACAATAGGCAATTTCCAGGACGGCAGTGTTCCCGGCAAAATCCAACTTGGCGCAGGCTGGTGGTTCCTGGACCAGAAAAACGGCATGGAGCAGCAGATGCAGGTTCTGAGTATGCTTGGACTGCTGTCACGTTTTGTAGGAATGCTCACAGACAGCCGCTCTTTCGTTTCATATGCCAGACATGAGTATTTCCGCCGCATTCTCTGCAACCTGATAGGAAATGATGTTGAGAAAGGCGAGATTCCGGCAACTGAAATGAAACGGATAGAACAGATGATTGAAGACATATCATATTATAACGCAAAGAAATTTTTCAATTTTTGATATTTTTTTGCAGTTTTCTCATTTAACTTCCAAGGCCTAATTAATATAGAGAAAATAATATATACCCTATTTGCACTTAACCAATGAATGAAATGAAGAATTTTAGATTATCAATTCTCGTAATCATCCTGTCTTTGGCCGGGTCTATGTTCTATTTTTCAAGTTGCGTAGACGAGCAGCACCCGGGAAACTACTACACATTCCAAGGCCAGACGATTGCTTCAGAGTTGGAAAAACGCTCTGAAGATTTCAGCGAATTCATCAAAGTATTGAAAAGGGCCGGAATGTGGTCCGAACTCTCTACTTATGGTGAACACACTTTGTTTGTACCCTACAACTCCTGCATTGATGAGTTCCTCAAGGAACGTCAGGCAAAACATAGGGTGTGGGATAATGATTCAACAATTGTCTATAATTCTGTTGATGATCTTCCTCAGGCCGACTGCGATACACTGGCAAGAACACACCTCATTGATATCACCTGCTATGTAGGCGATATGAGAGAGGGATCATTCCCAAAACCGAACATGAATGACAAGTATCTGATCATGACCTTTGATTCAGCATTCAATTATGTCAGCCCGAACGGCCAAGACACTGTTTACAAACTTGAGAGACGTGTCAACAAATTTGCCAACATAGTTGAGAAAGATGACTCATGTGACAACGGTGTTATCCATACAATTGACAAATGCATTGACTTTACAGGTAACTATGTGTATGACCTGATTGATGACAACCCTGAAACATCATTATTCTCAAGAGCATTGAAGGAGACCGGTCTTTCAGGTCCTCACAATCTGCTCAGCCAATACTATGATGAGACATATAAGATGGGTGATGATTCTGTCGGCGCCAACTCTGTAGTCAAACTTGACCGCGTAAGTTATGTATATACCGTAAGTTATTGGGAAAGGAAAAAGACATGCTTTACCATATTTGCCGTCACAGACCAGGTTTTCAAAAGATGCTGCAATGTAAGCACCTTTGATGAACTGGTAGCATACGCAAAGAAAGTATATGATGAGGTTTATCCCGATGACAGCGGAATTACCGACTTCAAAGACAGGCGCAACTCTCTTAACCGTTTCATTTCATACCACATTCTCCCGTTTGCAACAGACCGCACCAAGTTCAACATGAACACCCAAGTGGTCGGAACATACAATTACAAAGACGTCGGACTTGATCCTGAGGATTATTTTGAGACATGCGCACCTCATACACTGATGCGTATTTCATCGGTTGTCAGTGACAACAGAAAGGCTTATGAACATATTTACATAAACCGCATGGACAAAGAGGGTAATGGTACCAAGGATTATGAGGGACCATACTACAGAGGAGTTGAAATACTCCCGTTCTCAGGTAAAACCAAACAGATTGCCGACAACGGATATGTTTACTATATAGATTCCGTATTGCTGTATGACAAAACAACAAGAGAAAGGATTCTTAACCGCAGAATCAGAATTGACTGCACCACACTTTCACCTGACTACATCACATCAGGCGCAAGGCAGACATACAGCACTGATAAAATAGGATTCGGTTTCAGGGATGCCACCAACTGGAGTACAATAAACAACAGTAACTACAAACTCATGGTAAGACCTGTAAACACCACAGACAGTTACGCCTATGAAGGTGACGGTATAGATATCCAGGGCGTATTTGACATGTGTATCAAACTTCCGCCTGTTCCGCACAAAGGAACATGGCAACTCAGACTGTCAGTACGTACCAACAAACATTGCGGTATTGTCCAGACCTATATGGCAGAGGTTCCGAGCGGAGAAAAACCCGGCAATAATGATTGGAACCCGTTAGGCATTCCTACAAACCTGATGTTTGATGATCTTACAGGCTCACAGGTAGGTTGGGTTGACGACTCAAAAGTTGGTGACGGCGCTGATGATGAAGAGGCTGTAACTGCTCTTGACAAAGCATTGAAGAACCGCGGCTGGCTGAAAGGCCCGATGTCACAAAGTACATCCGGAGGAAAGCCTCATCGTGACCAGAATACAATGGGACGTCGCATTCTCAATACAGGTGTAATGTATGACAACATGGACTATTATATCAGACTCAAGCAAGTGCTTCAGGGTAATGATGACTCACAGTTCCTGTTTGACTATATAGAGTTTGTTCCAAAAGAGGTATATGACTATGATGAAGACAGAAACTGATTCAAGGTTCTGTTAATATATCACCCCCAAATATGACCCTGGCAAACTTAACTGTCAGGGTCATATTTTTTCAAAAAAGTGCCGATTTAGTTTTGATGTACCAATTTAAAACTGTACCTTTGCATCGCTTTTAAGAAAAAGCCATGCGCGATTAGCTCAGTTGGTAGAGCAATTGACTCTTAATCAATGGGTCCAGGGTTCGAATCCCTGATCGCGTACAAAAAAGAAAGAGGTCTCGATGACCTCTTTCTTTTTTATACGCGATCTACGCGTCATCCTTTTATTTTGCTTCGCAAAAACGCTCCCTTCGGGAGCTTGGCGGCCCTCCGTAACACAATAGGGACGGTTCCTTCTGTGTTCTTCTAATAGGATTCCTTTAATCTAATTTTAATCATAAGAACACAGAAGGAACCGTCCCCTATTGTGTTATTCGAAGATGTAGAGTTCACTTGGTGTTGTCCTTTTTAGGGCGCAGAGTTGGACGTCTTTCCCTGGGATGATTCCTACTCCACGAAGTTCGTACTCAACTGTTTTGTAGGCAATTTCGGGGTGGTTATTCTCGCCGCTCAGATGGCAGAGCCAAATACTTTTCAAATCAGGATGCATGTTTTCAGCCAAGAACTTGGCGGTTGTCTTGTTACTCAAATGTCCGCGAGGGCTGGTTATACGGTCCTTAAGGAACTGCGGATAATTACCCATACGCAGCATATCCTCATCATAATTGGCCTCCATAATAAGATAATTGGCCTGAAGAATGTACTTTGAAGCAGTCTCGGTTATATGACCAAGGTCTGTAACAAAACAGAACACCTTACCGTCAATCTCCACCCTGTAACCGACATTGTCAGTACCGTCATGAGGAACTTCAAAAGGAGTAATAATGAAATCATTAAACTTGAAAGGAACCTCCTTTTCAATATAACGGACACAACTTGACAGCTTTTCTGTCATACAGTAGTTGTTATTGATACCCTCATGGGTTTCACGTGTGGCATATACCGGAATGGCGCATTTCTCACCCAAATTACCCAAGGCCTTGATATGATCTGCGTGATCATGGGTTACAAACACAGCCATAATCTTCTCAAAAGGGATTCCCACATCCTTAAGGTATCCCTTGATCTGCTTTACCGGTATGCCGGCGTCAATCAGGATTGCATTGTCGTCTGTGCCAAGATAGTAGCAGTTGCCACTGCTTCCACTTGACAAACTCATAAAGTAAGTTTTCATTTTTATGTTGTCTTATTTCCTTCATATCAAAATGTGTCTTAAATGGTCAGAAAGGATAACCCACAGCCAGGTGGAAAGCAAAATCCCTGCTGAATTTCGGATGGAACAGAGGCAGTTTGCGGTAAAGCGTTTCTCCGGCCGGGTCATAGGCCTTCATACCTCCATCAAATCTGAGCACAAAGAAGCCGAAATCAAACCTCAATCCAAGGCCGTATGATACAGCTATCTGCTCATAAAAAGAGTCAAAACTGAACATACCACCTTTCTGTTCAGGATAATCACGTATTGTCCAGATATTGCCGGCATCAACAAATGCCGCAGCATTGATTTTCCAGAACAATTTTGAACGATATTCCAGACTGGCTCCAAGTTTGATGTCACCTGACTGCTTAATATAATCTATAGTCTTATCTTCACCCTGATATGTTCCGGGGCCAAGTTCACGCACCGCCCAACCGCGAACGCTGTTGGCACCGCCGGCAAAATAGCGCTTTTCAAAAGGCAATATGGTTGAATTGCCGTACGGGACAGCAATACCCCACTCCATATGGAAAACCAGATTGTTTATCCTGTCCATACGCCAGTTTGCGGTAAAAGAGAAATCATGCTTGGCGTATTGAGAATAGACTATTCCCATAAACTTATATTGGCCGTTCTCACTCTCTTCAAACCCCAGAGGTTCAGACAACAGGTTCAGGACATTGCCCGATGTTTCAAAACCTGCACGTACTGAATACTGGAACGGATAGACAACCCCGACTTTTGCATTGGAATAATAGAACGTATAGCCTATCTTTGTAATAAGCAGGTCCTCATAGTTGTATTTGAGGATTGATTTCTTTGATGTAATCTGGTCAAGATACTCAGACCTGAAATGATCTGCAATCCATGGTACGACAAGATAGTTCAGATCCAGCACATCAAGCCTGTGGGACATGCGCCACGCATCACTCCAATCATAACTCCAACCTGCTGAAAAGATTGTCTTCTGGAACTCCGGACGCCGTTGTGCATTTATCTTGACACTGAACTGTGACGTGGCCTGACTGCGACGCTGCAAATCCTGCGTCATAAAAGGAACCAGGAACTCCGGAAATACGAGATTAGCCTCCATACCATACTCCAGATAGGTATCACCCGTATAACCGGGTAAATTGGATATGGATTCATATGCACCGCGCAACTTCAGGGTGAGTTGCTCGGATCCGCGGAACAGATTGCGATCCGTGAATGACAACGATGTTGCCGCTCCAAGATCACCTGCAGTGTTTGTCCCTTCAACCTCAAAACTGAAGGAATGCTTAGGCAGGGCTATCAGTGAGACATCGGCCTTAAGTTTATCATATGAACCTGGTATCTCCTCAAACCTTATATTGGAATACTTAAGTATGCTTAAACGGGATAAGGAACTATATGTTTTTGACACGGAATCAGAGTTGTAAATCATTCCCTCACGCAAGAAAGAGTGACTGTCTATGACCGACGAACGGAGCATCGGCTTTCCGTCACAGTCTGAATAATAAACCCTGAATCCTTTGCAGGAATCAACGCACATACCGTTTGATGTCAGTGCGTTCTTTTTGTTATCTGAACTGCCTGACAAAGAATAGTCAACCGATGCTACTGAGAACTTGATATGTGGAGTGATCTTTCCGTCAGGTGACGTACTTTCATTATCCACTATCATTCTCAATCCTACCTTTGAGGACCCTGTTACAGTATCGGCAACAAATGATATGTCATCCTTGTTGAAACGGTAGTATCCGTTCTTACGGACAAGTTCCACTATTCTGTTACGCTCATCATTAAGCACTCCCGCATCAAAGTTCATACCCTTGACCAAAAGGCTTTGTGATGCACCGGCACTGACAATCCCGTTGAGAATGCTGTCCTGAACGGTAACCATTATGGTATCTACCACAAACATCTTGCCGGTGTTGATATCAAACCTGACAGTAGCCTTAGGCCGTCGCGCTCTCTTAAATGATGTCTCTACTCCTGCATTCAGATAACCTTCATTGACAAGAGCCTGCTTAATATCAACACACGATGCCTCAGAGAGAAGCGGCTCAAAAATAACCGGCTCCTCGCCCATATTCCTGAGCATGCGGTTGATCTTACGATCTGTATTGGAACCTGAAAGGGAGTATATTCTCAACGGAACCCTGAACAGCCCGAACCATTTTGAATTGGGAGTCTGATACGAATAGTCCTTGTATTTTAAGACATCCAGACTTTTATTATCCGATGAACTGACCTCGACCTTATCAAGCAGATATGCATCCTTGGGAACATATTTGTATATGGAACAGGACACCAGCCCAAAAGAGAAGGCAAGGCAAAGCACTGTTTTTACCGTAATCCTGTTCATATCAGCATATCATTTAACCCGCAAAATTAAGCAAACTCCACCGCCTTTCAAAGTATGGGTCATAAAAAATAACTACCTTTACACACATAAAACATAGGGTATGCTCAGCAAGAATGACATCAAGGAAATCAAAGCACTGGAACAAAAGAAATTCCGATCAGCGAATGGACTGTTTGTAGCCGAAGGGCATAAACTGGTGAATGAGTTGTTAGATGTCTTTGAATGTGTACTTGCGGCAGCGACTCCTGAATGGGACAGATTCGGGAGCAAGATTCCCGCTGCCCGTTTTGAGCCTGTCACCCCTGACGAACTCAAGCGGGCCAGCCTGCTTCAGAACCCGCAGGATGTTCTTGCCGTTTTCCGTATTCCGGACCATCAATGTCAATTTTCAACAGCAGCCACCGGCAATCTGGTGCTTGCACTTGACGACATTCAGGACCCCGGCAACCTTGGCACAATTGTACGTATAGCAGACTGGTTTGGGATAAGAGACATATTCTGTTCAAAAGGTACAGCCGATATATACAATCCAAAATCAGTCCAGGCAACCATGGGAGCAATAGCACGGGTTCGCCTGCACTATATCGACCTGAAAAAGGAGTTGGAATCCTTAAAAGGGAATATTCCCATTTATGGAACATTCCTTGACGGAGAAAACATCTACTCCAAAGACCTTTCAGCCAACGGTGTAATAATAATGGGAAATGAGGGCAACGGCATCAGCCAGGCAATAGAACAAACCGTTACAGACAAACTTCTGATTCCCGCCTGGCCTACGGGAGCAAAGACATCGGAATCACTCAACGTGGCTGTCGCCACCGCCATCATCTGCGCCGAGTTCCGCCGCAGGAACTGAATCGGCAGGCTCCGGTGCCATAAACTTTTCATGATACCTCATCAGGCTGATATCAGACAGCACAAGAAATGATGTACGTTTGTCTGTCTCATCAAGATAATTAACGGCGCCACGCAAAAATGAAAACTTGTATTTATTTGAAAGGACAATCATTAATGATACAGGTCCTGACTCGTTAACCACAGTGTCAACCGCATAGACGCTGTCATTGTATTCGGCCGATAAAGATATATAGGCCTTTTGCAATACAGGCGAGTCATCATGGACGAACGTACCCTTCATGCTGAAGACAACCGTGTCACCTTTGTATATGGTGGAATCCTCTGAAATGGAAAAGGTCATTTTGTCCATGTATTCTGAAGTATTCAGCAGAGCCGCGCGGTCTAAATACCACATATCAATACTGTCTCCTGACCGGATATCAACAGACCTTTTCTCTATCTGGGCAAGTTCCTTGCTGGACCTGTGATATTCATCCTCAACCCTGTTGGAAAGACGCTTGTATATCTTGGCAAACTCCTTGGGATAGCGGGTGTACCATTTAAGAGACCTTTCAAATGACTCCTGACTAACTTTGTTGTGGCTATAGACCCAATTGTAAAAGGCGGGACTCTTGAATTTTTCTTCTTTGGGCAATTCCGACACCAATGCCTGCGCCATATGGTAATCATACAGGACAGACTCCATCTTTTTAGGTGAAAGCACATCATCGGGACGTTTCAGGCGACAACCGGAAAATGTCATCGCCACAATGGCCAGAAGCAATATGTCAGTCAGTCTCCTTGACATCTTGATTGGAGGAGTTGCCGCCATAGTGAAGGCCCATATTTATCACTTTGGTATAAAAGAGCAGCAATGTCACCACACCGCATGTGATGCATGAATCGGCAAAATTGAATACCGGGCCAAAGAAAATATCGCCTCCTACAAAAGGCATCCATTCGGGCCAGGTCCAGAGCGGGAAATAGAACATATCCACCACTTTGCCGTACAGGAACGGTGCGTATCCTTGTCCTAAAGGCACCATTGAGGCTATACCGTCAGGACCGTATGAACTCTCACTGAAAATCAATCCGTAGAACATGCAATCCAAAAGGTTTCCTATCGCACCGGCTATTATAAAAGATGCGGTCACAATATATCCTGTAGGAAAGCCTTTATTGACAATCCTGACAAGATACCATATAAAGAACCCGATGGCACAGATGCGGAACAGGGAGAGGAAAAGTTTGCCTATGATCTCCATTCCAAAAGCCATACCGTTGTTCTCAACAAACAGTATCTTGAACCATGAAGTGACATCAATGCTTTCACCCAGAGACATACCTGTTTTGACCACAATCTTGATGATCTGGTCTATAATCAGCACTGACATGATTATTATCAGAGCCAACAGCCCCTGACGCGGGCATTTACTGCCGCCTGGATTGTTCTCCACCAACTGAATCAATGCTTGTTCTGTTTGGCCTCAATGCAGAGTGTAGCGTGAGGTACAGCACGCAGGCGCTCCTTGGGTATGAGTTTGCCTGTCTCACGGCAGATACCGTATGTCTTGTTCTCAATACGTACCAAAGCAGCCTGAAGTGACTGGATGAATTTCATCTGACGCTGGGCCAGACGGGTGGTTTCTTCTTTTGAAAGGGTGTTGGCGCCCTCTTCAAGAACCTTGTAAGTGGGAGAAGTGTCGTCTGTGCTGTTGTTGTCAGCATTCATCAGTGATGCCTTGAGTGCATCATAATCTCTCTGTGCAACTTCAAGTTTTTCATTGATAATCTGGCGGAACTCTTCAAGTTCCTCATCAGAATAACGGTTTTTCTCTGCCATAACGGGGAATTTTAAATTGGTTAAGGTTATTGTTATTTTTTCTCTATTTTCAGTTTGAATGAATAGTCGTCAAATGAGATATCCTCACCCTGCTCCATGCCGGGAACAAGTTCAATTGAATCAGCCAGAACCTGACTCTTTATCCACTCCTCATACTCACGGACTGCTGCATCAGTCTCGGTACCGGAACTAAGCATCACCTTGATACGGTCTGTTATCTCCAGGCCTGTGAGTTTACGCATATCCTGAATTCTCTTTTTGAGTTCACGGGCTATACCCTCGCGCTTGAGTTCATCGGTAAGTTGGATATCAAGGGCAACGGTGAGCGTACCCTCATTGGCTACTACCCAACCCGGAATATCCTCGCTGAATATCTCAACCTCAGTGGTATCAACAGTGGCAGGAGTGCCGTTTATGTCAAATGTAAAGCTGCCGTTCTGCTCAAGAGCAGCCACATCCTCCTGGCTCATGTTCTGTACGGCAGCGGCAACGCCCTTCATGAGCGGACCGAATTTCTTGCCCAGCACCTTGAAGTTGCACTTTACCTTCTTGACAAGCACGCTTGTAGCACCCTCAACGAACTCAACCTCCTTAACGTTCACCTCATCACGGATAAGTTCCTTTACAGGCTCCAAGTGTGAGCGAAGTTCAGCGGTAACAGGGATAAGTATCTTTTGCAACGGCTTGCGCACGTTGATCTTTACATCGTCACGCTTACGCAGGGCAAGCACCATTGAGGTGAGTTTCTGCGCAAGTTCCATGCGGGTCTCCAGTTCCTTGTCAACAAGAGCATCATTGCACTTGGGGAACTCAGCCAGATGAACTGACTGCGGAGCACCGGCAGTTACTGCGGTAAGGTCACGGTACAGACGGTCTGAATAGAACGGAGCAATGGGTGACATAAGTCTTGCGACAGTCTCCAAACATGTGTAAAGGGTCTGATAAGCTGCAAGTTTATCCTGGCTCATGCTGCTGCCCCAATAACGGTCACGTGTCAGGTGAACGTACCAGTTGGAC
Source organism: Bacteroidaceae bacterium (assembly GCA_017551925.1). Classification (GTDB taxonomy): domain Bacteria; phylum Bacteroidota; class Bacteroidia; order Bacteroidales; family Bacteroidaceae; genus Colenecus. Next base: position 42,875 of record JAFZKA010000056.1, read on the forward strand.
AGATAGTCGTTTACAAAGTTGGTGATAAGACGGCCGGCACGTGTAGGCTCGTAGTCATCAAGACTCTCGCGGACCTCCTTGGTAAGAGAGTTCAGTTCACTCAATATCCAACGGTCCATAACGGGACGCTCTGCTACTGCAATCTGAGCGGCAGAGTTGTCAAAGCCGTCAACGTTTGCATACTGTGCAAAGAACTTGTATGTATTGTGCAGTGTGCCGAAGAACTTGCGGGTAACATCCTTTACGCCCTCCTCATCAAACTTGAGGTTATCCCAAGGCTGGGCGTTGGTTATCATGTACCAGCGCAGTGCATCGGAACCGAACTGCTCTATCTCCTGGAACGGATCAACGGCATTGCCCAAACGCTTGGACATCTTGTTGCCGTTCTTGTCAAGCACAAGACCGTTTGAAATTACAGTCTTGAATGAGACGCCGTCCTTGACCATTGTTGCAATGGCATGCAGTGTGTAGAACCAACCGCGTGTCTGGTCAACACCCTCGGCAATGAAATCGGCCGGGAACACAGTACCGTTGTCAATCAGTTCCTTGTTCTCAAACGGATAGTGCATCTGGGCGAACGGCATGGCGCCGCTGTCAAACCAGACGTCTATCAGGTCAAGTTCACGCTTCATGGGGCGGCCTGCCTCAGAAACCAGTATGATATCATCAACATACGGACGGTGCAGATCAATCTTATCATAATTCTCGGCAGTATAGACACCCGGCTGGAAACCTTTCTCCTTGAACGGATTTGATTTCATTACGCCGGCCTTGACAGCCTTCTCTATCTCATTATACAACTCCTCAACTGAACCGATGCAGAGTTCGTCGCCCTCATCATTGCGCCATATAGGCAGCGGAGTACCCCAGTAGCGGCTGCGGCTCAGGTTCCAGTCATTAAGGTTCTCAAGCCACTTTCCGAAACGGCCGGTACCGGTTGATTCCGGTTTCCACTTGATGGTGTTGTTGAGTTCCATCATCTTCTCCCTTGCGGCCGATGCCTTGATGAACCAGCTGTCAAGCGGATAGTAGAGCACGGGCTTATCGGTACGCCAGCAGTGCGGGTAGTTGTGAATATGCTTTTCTATCTTGAAGGCTGTACCCTCCTGCTTCATGCGGATGCACAGATATACGTTAAGATCCTCAGCCTTTGATGCGGCAGCCTCATCATACTTGCCACCCTCATTGAACTTGGGATCATATGCGTTCTTTACATAAGCGCCCTGATACTCCTTGTAGAGGTCTGCATCAACGCAGTTCTTTACAAAGTCAGGATCCAACTCATCCATCAGCCAGTACTTACCTGTAAAGTCAACCATAGGACGGGTCTCCATCTTGCGGTTGATCATGAAGAGTGAAGGTATGCCTGCGGCCTTGGCCACGAATGCGTCATCGGCACCGAATGTGGGTGCTATATGTACTATACCGGTACCATCCTCAGTGGTAACATAATCACCCGGAATAACGCGGAAACCGGCATCGGATGTCTGGATTGAACTGTCCTCTGCCTTGAATACGGGCTTAACCCACGGGAAGAGTTGCTTGTAGTGCATGCCAAGCAGGTCTGCACCCTTGTACTCGGCTACAATCTGATAAGGAATGACCTTGTCACCCTGCTTGTATGAATCCAGTGCCAGTTCTGCACCCTTGGGATCAAAGTAAGCAGAGAGACGCTCCTTGGCCATAACAGCAGTAATTGGCTGACCGTTATATGGGTTGTAAGTACGTACTGCTACGTAATCAATCTTACCCCCTACGCAGAGTGCAGTGTTTGAAGGCAGTGTCCACGGGGTTGTGGTCCATGCCAGAAATACCGGTGTGCCCCACCCTGTCATCTCAGGCTTGGGATCAGTCATGGTAAACTGAGCGGTCACCGTGGTATCCTTAACGTCACGATAGCAGCCCGGCTGGTTCAACTCATGGCTTGAAAGGCCTGTACCTGCTGCAGGTGAATAAGGCTGGATTGTATATCCTTTATAAAGATAACCCTTGCCGTAAAGTTGCTTGAGCAGCCACCAGAGGGTCTCTATGTAACGGTTGTCATATGTGATGTAGGGGTTGTCCAGGTCCACCCAGTAACCAATTTTCTGTGTCAGGTCACTCCAGTGAGCCTTGTATTTCATAACCTCGGTACGGCAGTTCATGTTGTAGTCATCAACAGAAATCTTCTTGCCTATATCCTCTTTGGTTATGCCCAGTTTCTTTTCAACTCCAAGTTCAACCGGCAGTCCGTGGGTATCCCAACCGGCCTTACGGTTAACCTGATAGCCGCACATGGTCTTGTAGCGGCAGAATGTGTCCTTTATGGTACGTGCCATAACGTGGTGAATGCCGGGCATTCCGTTGGCCGAGGGAGGTCCCTCATAGAATACAAATGAAGGGCATCCTTCACGCTCCTTTATGCTGCGTGCAAAAAGATCCTCCTTAAGCCAGTCTTCCAACACCTCCTTGTTGACCTTTGACAGGTCCAACTGTCCACGTTCTGCGAACTTTTTCATTATAATTTCCTAATATTCAAATGTTTAGCACCATAATCCGGGACCCCTGCCCCGTAATTTGCCGCAAATTTACTCATTTTATTATTAAGAAAGCCCCTTGTAGTATGTTATTTTAGTAACTTCGCGGCTGAAAACTGACATCAGCAAAAATGAACGTTGCAATAGTCAAATACAATGCCGGAAACATACGCTCGGTCATAGGCGCACTGACCAGACTTGGCGTGACTCCCATCCTGACTGATAATGATGAAGAACTGAGACGTGCCGATAAAGTGATATTCCCTGGTGTAGGCGAGGCCAGCACTACAATGGAGTACCTCAAAGCGCATGGTCTGGACCGCATAATCAAGGACCTGAAGCAGCCGGTGCTGGGTATCTGCCTTGGACAGCAACTCATGTGCAGCCAAAGCGAGGAGGGTAACGCTGAGTGCCTGGGGATATTTGATGTGCCCGTACTCAAATTCCAGCCCACAAGACATGAGGATAAGGTTCCGCACATGGGATGGAACACCATAGAGACCACAGGTGACGGCCTGTTCAAAGGCTTCAGCAAGCCGGAGTTTGTCTATTTTGTACACAGTTTCTATGTACCGGTGTGCGAGTGGACTGCCGCAAAGACAGAATACATAGTTCCGTTCAGCGCCTCACTCCACAAGGATAATTTCTACGCCACTCAGTTCCACCCGGAGAAAAGCGGCCCCACAGGAGAGCGCATTCTTAAGAATTTTCTTGACATTTAAGAACAATGGACATAATTCCCGCAATTGACATAATAGACGGTAAGTGCGTACGCCTGACCAAGGGTGACTACAACATATGCAAGACCTACAGCGATAATCCGCTGGACATGGCACTCAGATTCCAGGACGCCGGCATAAAACGCCTGCATCTGGTAGATCTGGACGGTGCCCGCAGCAAGCATATCGTCAATCACCCCACCCTTGAATCAATAGCGACCCACACCGACCTGACCATTGATTTTGGCGGCGGCATCAAGGCACGGACCGACCTGGAGACTGCACTTGGATGCGGAGCACAGATGGTTACCGTAGGCAGCACTGCAGTGGAGCATCCCGAACTCATGGCAGAATGGATAGAGGAGTTTGGCCAGGAACACATAATCCTTGGAGCCGATGCCCGTGACGGCAAGATCTCCGTAAACGGCTGGAAAGAAGACAGCGCCATTGAACTTGACGATTTCATAAGTGACTATATGAAAAAGGGTATCAGCAAGGTGCTCTGTACCGACATCAACAAAGACGGAATGCTTCAGGGTCCCTCGGTGGAACTCTACCGCCAACTGCTGACCAAGTTCCCTGACATATATCTGATAGCAAGCGGAGGGGTGAGTTCCGTTGATGACCTGATGCGTCTCAAGGAGGCCGGACTGCCCGCAGCGATTGTAGGCAAAGCCTATTATGAGGGACGCATTACCATTGAGCAACTATCTGAACTAAGCCAAAACTGATCATGTTAGCAAAAAGAATCATACCCTGTCTGGATATTCGCAACGGACGCACAGTCAAAGGCACAAACTTTGTCAACCTGCGCGATGCCGGCGACCCGGTGGAATTGGGCAGACTCTACAGCGAGCAAGGTGCCGACGAACTGGTATTCCTGGACATCACAGCATCGTTTGAAGGCAGAAAAACCTTTACAGAATTAGTAGAGCGCATAGCAGCAAACATATCCATTCCGTTTACGGTAGGCGGAGGCATTCATGAACTATCTGACGTGGAGCGTCTGCTCAGTGCCGGCGCCGACAAGGTATCTGTCAACTCTGCCGCAATCAAGAACCCGGACCTTATCAATCAGATTGCGTTGAACTTTGGCTCACAGGTATGTGTAGCCGCAATTGATGCCAAGCAGATGCCCGAGGGTTGGCGCTGTTTCCTGAACGGAGGACGCGTCCCCACGGACCGTATGCTCTTTGAATGGGCACATGAGGCCGAGGACCGCGGTGCCGGCGAGATACTGTTTACCAGTATGGATCATGACGGAGTCAAGCAGGGTTTTGCAAACGAGGCATTACGCAAACTCTCCGACGAGCTTACAATCCCGGTTATAGCATCAGGCGGAGCTGGTGCCAAAGAGCATTTCCGTGACACTTTCATTGAAGGTCACGCAGATGCCGCACTGGCCGCAAGCGTTTTTCACTTCGGAGAGATACCAATTCCCGAATTAAAGCAGTACCTTTGCGGTCTGAAAATTCCTATAAGATTATAATATACCAAGATGATGGATATAGATTTTGAGAAAATGGGCGGTCTTGTGCCCGCAATCATCCAGGACAATGTGACACGCAAGGTCCTGATGCTCGGTTTTATGAACAAGGAGGCATATCAGAAGACCGTTGAGACCGGAAAAGTCACATTCTGGAGCCGCACCAGGAACTGCCTTTGGACAAAAGGCGAGACAAGCGGAAACTTTCTGAACGTTAAGGAGATCCTGCTTGACTGCGACAAGGACACCCTGCTTATCAAGGCAAAACCTGAGGGCCCCGTTTGCCACACCGGCGCTGACACCTGCTGGAACGAGCAGAACTCCGTTGACCTGAATTTCCTCTCTTACCTGCAGGACTTCATTGACCGTCGTTACAAGGAGATGCCTGATGGTTCATATACCACATCACTCTTTAAGAGCGGAGTGAACCGCATGGCGCAGAAGGTTGGCGAGGAGGCCGTTGAGACTGTGATCGAGGCCACAAACGGCACTGATGACCGTCTGATTTATGAGGCATCGGACCTTATCTACCACCTCATTGTGCTGCTTACCTCAAAGGGACACCGCATTGAGGAACTTGCCGCTGAACTGGTAAAACGCCACAAGGAATAAATGGAGATTATCGATTATCGTAACGTTGAAGTGCGCCAGGAGGACATGTTCGTTCTTGGCGATGTCACATTTACGGTACAAGAGGGTGATTTTGTCTATCTGATAGGCAAAGTAGGATCCGGTAAGAGTTCACTCTTCAAGACACTCTACTGTGAACTGGACGTACTCTGCCCCATGCCTGACAGCCATGCCATTGTGCTGGGTATGAACCTGACGACAATGAAAAAACGTCAGATTCCGCGCCTGCGCCGTCAGATGGGAATTGTATTCCAGGATTTCCAACTTCTTACAGACCGCAACGTATTCGATAATCTTAGTTTCGTGCTCAAATCAACAGGCTGGAAAGACAAGAAACTGATACATCAGAAAATATTTCAGGTTTTGGGACTTGTCGGCATGGACACCAAAGGCTACAAGATGCCGCATGAACTCTCCGGCGGAGAACAGCAGCGTATCTGCATAGCCCGCGCTCTGCTGAATGATCCCAAACTGATACTGGCCGATGAGCCCACCGGCAATCTGGACCCCGAAACCGGGCACCAGATCATGGAGATTCTGCATAAGGTTGGAGAGAGCGGAACCACCATACTGATGATTACCCACAACCTGCAGTGGATTGAAGAATTCCCCGGACGGGTGTTCAAGTGTGAAGGACGAAAACTCATTGTGGATGCAGAGGCACATTTGGAACAAATTGAAATTGAAAATTGATTGAAAAACAATAATATGAAAGTACTGAAATTCGGAGGCACATCAGTAGGAAGCCCCCAGAGAATGAAAGAAGTAAGCCGTCTGGTAACTGAGGACGGACAGCAGAAACTGGTTGTCCTGTCTGCCATGTCAGGCACCACAAATTCACTTGTAGAGATAGCCCAATACCTGTATGGCGGCAACAAGGCCGGCGCCGATGACGTAATCAACCGCCTGCGTGCCAAGTATTTTGCACACGTACCTGAACTGCTCTCCAAAAAGGAGAACCAGGATGAACTAAACAAGTTCCTTGAGGACAAGTTCTCATTCCTGCAGTCATTCTACATAGACAACTTTTCAGAGAAGGAAGAGAAGATCATCCTTGCCCAGGGTGAACTTATCTCAACATACATGGTTACCCTCTACCTCAAGGAGCAGGGTATCAAGGCCGCTCTACTGCCGGCACTTGATTTCATGAAGACCGATGCCGATGCTGAGCCTGACATGGCCTTCATCACTGAATATGCAAACAAGCAGCTGCAATCCGTTCCCGGAATGCAGATCTATATAACCCAGGGCTTTATCTGCCGCAACGCACAGGGTGACATTGACAACCTGCAGCGCGGAGGCAGTGACTACACCGCATCTATCCTGGGCGCCGCCATCAAGGCTAATGAGATCCAGATATGGACTGACATTGACGGCATGCACAACAATGACCCGCGTGTGGTTGACAAGACACAGCCCGTGCGTCATCTCCACTTTGAGGAGGCCGCAGAGTTGGCATATTTTGGAGCCAAGATACTCCACCCCACCTGCATCCAGCCCGCCAAGGCCGCAGGCATTCCGGTACGTCTTCTCAACACCATGGAGCCATCGGCCCCCGGTACACTCATTGACAACCGCAACGAGCCCGGCCGCATAGCAGCCGTAGCCGCCAAGGATAACATCACCGCCATCAAGATCAAGTCAAGCCGTATGCTGTTGGCACACGGATTCCTCAAAAAGGTATTTGAGGTGTTTGAGACCTATCGTACATCAATCGACATGATCTGCACATCAGAGGTAGGCGTTTCAATGTCAATAGACAACACCAAGCATCTTGAGGAGATTGTAACCGAACTCAAGAAATACGGTACGGTAACCGTTGATAACGGAATGTGCATAGTATGCGTGGTAGGTGACATGGACTGGGAGAATCTGGGATTCGAGTCACGTGCACTTGACGCGCTTGCTGACATACCAGTACGCATGATCTCATACGGCGGCAGCAATTACAACATATCATTCCTTATCAAGGAGACTGACAAGAAGGCCGCACTGCAGCGTCTTAGCGATTTCCTTTTTAACGGTAAGAAATGATGCATACCCCCTGTTACCAATATGACCTGGGCATTCTGGAGAATACCCTCAAGTCAATCAATGCATCTGTTGCCGGCAATCCTGACTGGCACGTTCATTACGCAATCAAGGCTAATGCCAACCCGTTGCTTCTGAAACTCATTAAGGAGTACGGTCTGGGCATTGACTGCGTCAGCGGAGGTGAGATACAGGTGGCTCTTGACAACGGTTTCAAGGCATCGTCAATCGTATTTGCCGGCGTAGGCAAGGCTGATTGGGAAATTGACCTGGCACTCAAGAGTGACATTGCCTGCTTCAATGTTGAATCAGAGGCTGAACTTGACGTGATTGCTGAGCGTTGCGCCGCACTTGGCAAGACAGCCCGCATTGCTTTCCGCGTGAACCCCGATGTTGACGCACATACGCATGCCAATATCACCACCGGCAAGGCTGAGAACAAGTTCGGCATTGAGATACCTATGCTGTTACCCATAATCCGCAAGGCACTGCTGAATCCCTGCTTCAAGTTTGAAGGTTTGCACTTCCACATAGGGTCACAGATACTTGACATGGAACCGTACCACCTTCTCTGCAACAAAGTCAACGCTTTGCAGGATCAGCTGGAGGCTCAAGGCATCAAACTGAACAGCATAAACGTAGGCGGTGGCTTGGGCGTTGATTATGTCAATCCTGAGCAGAATCCTATCCCTGACTTTGAACAGTATTTCAACATATTCCGCAATGACTTGAAACTGCGCCCGGGACAGCAGCTCCACTTTGAGCTGGGCCGTGCCGTGGTGGCACAGTGCGGACGTCTGGTTACCAAGGTGCTTTATGTAAAGCAGGGTACAATCAAGAAATTTGCAATTGTTGATGCAGGATTCACGGAACTCATTCGTCCTGCCCTGTACGGAGCACATCACAAGATTGTGAACCTGACATCAAAAGGCGAGATTGGGAAATATGATGTGGTCGGTCCCATCTGCGAGTCATCGGATGTATTCGGCAAGGATGAGATGCTGGCTGAAACACACCGCGGTGATTTGATTGCACTGCTTTCTGCCGGAGCATACGGCGAGGCCATGTCATCGCAGTACAACTGCAGGCCCCTGCCTCCTTCAGAAACCTGCACATTCTGATCGATATCTTTGAGGGAACTTTTTGGGGTATCAGTATCTGAAACTCCGCAGAACTAATAGTTTTGGGAGTCAACGTTCCGTGGCTACTCCGAACCTTTCCGGACCCTAAACGGCGAACTCCTCCATCCTAGCCACCTACGGTGTCTAGTCGTCGTCACACAAGCGCCGTTTTTAACGGGATCCTCCCAAGGTTCTACGCTTACGCCACTGCACTGATACTCCCAAAACTATTAGTTCTGCTACTGCAAATCGCAAGCTTATACACAAAAGGGGAACAATTTTTTCAGAATTTCCAGAGCAGACCTACTGACAGGGGGACATCGGCATAATAGTTATCCTTATAGCGGAACATACCTATACCTATGCCCAGATCCACGCCAAAGTTATCAGTTACAAAGATATCATAACCTGCCTGGCAAGTCACAAAGTTCTCAGTATGCTGACTGGTCCAAGGCTTGAAATGGAATGAGAGTGAAAACGCGCCAAGATCGAGACCTGCTCCAAGACTCCATGTGAATCCGCGGTCAAACACCTCCGGATAGTTCATTGATCCGCTCGTATATCCCAGGTCACCCATGAAAGAAAAACCTCCGTAATTGCCTACCCTGAATTTCATCTGAAAGACATCACGCATAGTGCCGGTCTGAAAGAAATACTGCATCTGCGGTGATATTGAGAAATACGGGAAACGATCATCCTTAACGTCCCATTTGTCAACCACGGCAAAAAGCATTCCAGCCGAAGCCACTGTAACCGCTGCAACGCCAAACAGGATTGCAGAATCATCCAACTTGTTCAGATCTATCTCCGGAGCCTTGGAACTATGGTTTGTATTTCCGAAACGGCTTGATGACGGAGTCCAGTCATCATAACGGCGATTGTTATAGTAACGCGCCCTATGAAACGTATCAAACCAGAATATGTCATGGTAGATATCAAACATATCTATGAGCAGCATGGCAAGGATGGGATCATCGGGGTCAGAGGTACTGTATTTTTTTCCTTCAGTATCATAAGTGCTGTACACTATATTGTCAATCACCACCTCCTTGACCGGTTTTTCAACGGAAGCGGGATCATTCACCTGCGCAACGGTATCGGGCATGAACAAATCATACATCACTGATTTGGTCTTGTCATTATAGACAAAATGGAACTGAGCGGTAATCTCAGCAGGGCAGTTCTTGTACATGGTCAGATAGTCCTTGCCGTCATCGGCAGTCTTGACCTCACCCCATACCATAATGTTCTGTTTTTCCTTCTTCTTGCCGTATGTTGTCACAAAAGGCAACATCAGGGCAAACATCAATACGATATACTTTTTCATATACAGTTCTTTTGTGCAGTCTGTAACCGCATTCTTTTCTGTTGCAAAAATACAGAGGAGTGTTCACCCAAATCAGGATTTTTCCCTAAAACTGATGAGGGAAAACCCTATTTGTTGAAAATAATATATTTTTGCATCACAATGAGACGACTCCTTATAATATGTATGACCGTGCTGTACTGCCATATTCTTGGCGCGCAGGGTACAGACCTGACACCTGATCCCACAGAGCGTCTCAGCGGTCAGGTCAAATATTATGAGGAGATTACCTATAATGTCTGGAACCTCAGACTTTCATCGGGACAAACGGGCGAGGCGACCATACAGACCATTAAACGTCCACAAAGCATAACCTGTCATGAATTTGACGCTCAAGGGCATGAAACTGTCATTACCGGATATGTCCAACGCAATGCCAACGTCGGCAGTATAGGGATGGACTCATTAGGCAATATTGATTTCATTGCCAATGATATAAGCCGTGCCACGCCTGATACACGTACTGTCATGCATTATGATGACCAAGGCCGTCTGGGCATGAAAAAGATATGGAGTTTCAATATTGAAGACTGTGCTCTGGTTCTTGCAGACTCATGCGTTTATGATTCGGCCGGAACGCTGTGCAATATCATAATGACACGTGACAGCATCCCCATGCCGAACATATATCAGAGACAGGACCGTAACGGGAGTTACAGCATCACATTCAATGACGGGACATCAGAAAGTTACAGATATGATTCTGAAAGGTATCTGGTCCGATACAAAGACCGTGACAACAAAGTCATCAGGTTTTTCTATAATGAACGCGGTCTGATCACACGACAGATATCGGAATGGGAAAACGGCAGCGTACTGAACGTGGTTTTTACCGATTATGAATTTGATGAGTTTGGAAACTGGATACGTTGCATCCGCCAGGTTAAAGACCCCGGCGAGCCCCCCAGGTCCACAAAAATCATTGAACGCACCTACTCTTACCGATGACACAGGGCAACAATCCTTTTGTGTCAAATAAAACGCTGTCATACCAAAGAAAAAAATAACTTTGCAATTGGAAACAAAAAAACAGGCTATGTCAAACAAAAGGTATCTGGATCCGCATTGTGAAGCCATTCTTCAGGAATACCAAGATAATCTGCCCCGTTTCAGGGAGATTGAACTTGATATAAAGAAAAAACTCAATAAAACCCTTTCTGAAGCCGGACTGGTGGTAGCCGCCGTAGAATCACGTGTCAAGTCATATGATTCGCTGGCCGGCAAACTGGAACTTAAAGGGCAGAAATACAACAGCCTTTTGGATATCACCGATATTCTGGGTGTCAGAATTATCACATTCTACCTGGATGATGTTGACATTGTAGCATCGGCCATAGAACGCCTGTTTACCGTTGACTGGGAGAATTCAGTAGATAAGCGCAAGATACATGAGATAGACAGTTTCGGTTACCTGTCACTGCACTACATATGTTCCGTACCGGGGTTCCCATACCGTTTTGAAATCCAGATGCGCACACTGCTGCAGCATGCTTGGGCCAATATGGATCATGACACCGGATACAAATCAGGTGTAGAAATACCCAAACGGTATCTGCGTGACATGAGCCGCCTGGCGGGAATGCTGGAACTTATTGATGATGAGTTCAGTAAAATACGCAATGAACTGGCAGATTACCGCCGTAAGGTTCAGGCACTTGTCCGCTCCGGCAATTTGGATGAGGTTAACATTGACGGAGATTCGTTCCGTAGTTATCTGGAACTTGGACCGTTCAACCAGTTGAACAAACGTATTGCCGCAATGAATCAGGCAGAGATACAGGAAGTCCCGCTCATGCCCTATCTTTCTGTTTTCAAGAGCATCGGTCTGACAACATTAGGTGATATAGCGTCTCTTATAAAAAAATACTCTGACGGTGCGTACCAGATAGCATGCTATCAGATTGGCCTGACTGATCTTGACATTGTTTCATCATCAATAGGCCCGCAGGACCTCTGCATTGCATACATTCTCAAGAACGGTGGCGGAAAGGCCGGAATAAAGCATATGTTTGACCTGCTTAACGGTGAATCTGACAGCAATGAGATGATAGCAGAAATGCTTATGGAACAATCCAAAGACCTTCCGTTTATGAATACCGGGAAATAATATGCCAAACAAACCATTAGACACCGCATTACTTGACCGCGCAATAATGTTCGCAGTCAAAGCGCACGCCGGCACAGAACGCCGCGGCAAAGGATTCCCCTATATAGTACACCCCATGGAGGCTGTCGCAATAGCCGCCACAATTACCTCAGACCAGGAGATACTGGCTGCCGCTGCTCTGCATGACACGGTCGAAGATACCGATGTTACAATTGACCAGATACGCTGCGAATTCGGTGAAAGAGTGGCGTCACTTGTCAAAGCAGAGACCGATGTGGTATTTGAGAACCGCCCCGAAGAGGAGAGTTGGCATGACCGCAAGCAGGCCGCAATAGACCGTCTGGCTGCAGCTCCAAGAGACGCCAAGATTGTGGCTATCGGTGACAAACTGTCAAACATGCGTGCAATAGCCCGTGACCAGTATATTATGGGCGATGACATCTGGCAGATATTCCGTTTGCATGATCCTAAAGAACACGAGTGGCACTACCGCGGTCTGGCAGACTCACTGCGTGAACTTGAGAACACATTTGCATTTCAGGAGTTTGAATGGCTGATTAACAGGGTTTTCGGCAGCAAGACAAACAGGGAATAACCTGTTGAGTTACTCAAATCTTATAGACTTTGAGGGCGTTATCCGTGAGATTACAGCGCACGGAATAAGCATCATCAGCATGGAGAGGATAAACATCGCCACATTCAGTATGATGAGCCACCCTGCGCCTACCTGCATCGGGACGCTGTCCAGATAGTAATTGGCAGGATCAAGCGGAATGATATGGAACCATTGCTGTACAAGGCAGATTGCAATTCCCACAACGTTGCCTATCAGCATTCCCTTAAGAATTATATATGACGCAAGACGTAGAAAAATCTTTCTGACCGTCTTGTCCGATGCACCCAATGACTTTAAAACACCTATTGTCGCCGTACGTTCAAAAATGATTATCAGCAATCCTGAAATCATTGTAAAACCGGCTATTCCCAACATGAGTGTCAGGATTATCCACACATTCAGATCAAGCACATCAAGCCAGGCGAACAGTCCTGAATGCGTATCGTAGAGTGTCTGTACAAGATAATCCTCACCTGTTTTATCCTCCACTCCTATCAGCACATCGCGCACCTGTCCATATCCGTAATCAACTTTGTCAATATCGGTTATGCCTATCTCCAGACCGCTGTACTCATACGGTTCCCAGTCATTAAGTTTCTGGAGCAGATTCAATGATGTGATTCCGAACATACGGTCATACTCCAGAAAACCCGTATCATATATTCCGGTTACGGTCAAACGCCTGATACGCACCTGACTCTGCATAAAATAGACATCGGCCCTGGAACCCACGTCAAGCCCTAACATATCAGCAATGGTACGTGACAGTATTATCCAGTTGTTACCGAGTGAGTCTTCAGGTTCCGGAAAACCGCCTCTGAGCATATATTTGTTAAGGAATGTGCGGTCATAGACTTCATTTATGCCTTTTAGCATGAATCCGTGGAAAGCCTCATTGGTCCTGACTATGCACGGTTTGTTTATAAACGGCTGAACATGTTCAATCAGACTTTTGGAGAGAAGGGCATTAACAGTAGAATCAGTACATGTGACGGGATCCTCAACCGCACCCATACCTACATAATAATTGGTTACGGTAATGTGTTGTGAGAATCCCATGACCTTGTCCCGTATCTGATTCTTGAATCCACGGGTCACAGCAAGCGTAAGAATCATTACAGCCAGTCCTACCGCAATACCTGCGGTGGCAATGATAATAGCAGGCCGGGAGCCGCCTTTCACTCCCTCATCCCTGCCGTATAACCGTCTGGCCAGAAACTTCTCCATAACTGGGTGCGAAGATATGCATTTTCAGTTTATCTTTGCCTTTATGAAACGGCTAAAACATATACTTATTATCCTGTTTGCCCTTTCCGCTGCAGGTCTCAGCGCAAGGGAGGTTGTCAACTTCAACAAAGACTGGAATTTCTGCCTTAATATCGAGGCCGATAAGAACCCTGCTGAGCCTGATTTTGATGACAGCGGCTGGCGCACACTTGATGTGCCCCATGACTGGGCCATTGAGGGCGATTTTGACGAGCACAATCCGTCGGGAACCGGCGGTGGCGCACTGCCCGGCGGCATCGGTTGGTACCGCAAGACATTTACTGTATCAAAGAAAGACCAGGGACAGGTTATAAGCATTGAGTTTGACGGAGTCTATATGAACAGTTCTGTCTATATAAACGGACACCTGCTGGGCACACGCCCCTACGGATACATATCATTCAGCTATGACCTGACGCCTTACATCAACTGGGACGGAGAGAATTTGATAGCAGTTAAGGTCGATAACTCCGACCAGCCCAACAGCCGCTGGTACTCGGGCTGCGGAATCTACCGTGATGTAAGGATAGTAAAGACCAATCCCGTTCATATTGCACAATGGGGTACATATATAACCACAAACAATACGGACCAGGTTACTGCAGTAAATATAAACGTCACGGTGAACAATAACAGTTCTGTTCCTACTGAAATCAATGTATATTCCACCCTTTTGGATGCAAACCGCAAGGCCATAACCATGATTGCCGACCATATGATGGCCTCAAACGGCGCAAACAACATACAGCAGCATATTTACATGATTGAGCCTCATCTGTGGAGTGTTGATGATCCGTATATGTACACCATGCATACTGAGATAAAGCAAAACGGTAAAACCATTGATACCTATGAGACTCCGTTCGGAATCCGCACAATAGAGTTCCGGGCAGACAGCGGATTCTACTTGAACGGTGAGCATGTGCGCATTAACGGTGTTTGTAACCACCACGACCTGGGTTGCCTGGGTGCAGCAACCAATGAGCGCGCCATAGAGCGCCAGTTGCAGATACTCAAGGCAATGGGATGCAACGGCATACGCTGCTCTCACAACCCGCCCTCACCCATTCTGCTGGACCTGTGTGACCGCATGGGATTCCTGGTTATGGATGAGGCCTTTGACATGTGGCGCCGCCGCAAGACCGAGCGTGACTACGCCCGTTTCTTTGACGAATGGTATGAGCGTGACCTTACCGACCTTGTTGTACGTGACCGCAACCATCCCAGTATAGTTCTTTGGAGTATAGGCAACGAGGTACTTGAGCAGTGGTCCGATGCCAAAGCCGATACCCTGTCGCTCGCGCAGGCCAACCTTATCCTGAATATGGGACACAGTGCTGACCAACTGGCCCAGGAGGGTGAGATGTCAGTAAACTCACTCATCACCGCCCGCCTGGCCGGCATCATCAAGGAACTTGACCCCACCCGCCCCGTGACCGCCGGCTGCAACGAACCCAGTCCAGGCAACCACCTGTTCCGATCAGGCGCCATTGATGTGATAGGTTATAACTACCATAACCAGAACGTGCCTTCAGTACCGCGTCTGTTCCCGGGCAAGCCGTTCATAATAACCGAGAGCGTATCGGCCCTGATGACACGCGGATTCTATGAGATGCCGTCTGACAAGATGATGACGCGCCCGGTTCGTTGGGACCGCCCCTACTTTAACGAGACATTCTCATGCTCTGCGTATGACAACGTGGCTACACCTTGGGGCAGCCATCATGAAGAGAACCTGATATTCCTGAACAGCCAGCCTTTTGTGGCCGGACAGTACATCTGGACAGGATTTGACTATATAGGTGAACCCACACCCTACGGCTGGCCCGCCCGCAGTTCATACTTCGGCATAGTGGATCTGGCCGGATTCCCCAAGGATATCTATTACCTGTACCAGTCAGAGTGGACCGACACTCCCGTGCTGCACCTGTTCCCGCACTGGAACTGGACTCCCGGTGAGCAGATTGACATGTGGTGCTATTACAACAATGCCGATGAAGTTGAACTCTACATAAACGGCAAGTCACAAGGCGTCCGCAGCAAGGATGCAAAGCATCTGCATGTAGTCTGGAACGTTACCTTTGAGCCGGGCACGGTTAAGGTTGTGGCACGCAAGAACGGCATTGAGACCGCCAGTCAGGAGATACATACCGCCGGCGAGCCCGCACAGATACGCCTCACCCCTGACCGCAGCACTATCAGCAGCAACGGCACTGACCTGAGTTTTGTGACTGTTGAGATACTTGACAAGGAGGGCAACCTGTGCCCCAATGCCGATAATCTGGTTGAGTTTGAAATTGACGGCAAGGGATTCATAGCCGGTGTTGACAACGGCAGTCCCATTTCACTTGAACGCTTCAAGGACAATAAGCGAAAGGCATTCTACGGCAAGTGTCTGGTTGTTATCCGGAATAATGGCAGTAAGGGCAGAATAAAGTTGAAAGCAGTATCTGAAGGATTAAATGATGCACAAATTAGCATCAAATGTGCACAGAAAGCCAAATAACGGCAATTAAAAAAAAAGCAATAACTGTCACTAAGTAACTTTGCAGCGTTTTTCATGAATATGGATATCAAAGAGAATCTGAGCAGAATCATAGCATCTCTCCCTCAAGGAGTAAAACTTGTGGCGGTATCAAAGACCCATCCTGTCGAGATGCTGCAAGAGGCTTATGATGCCGGACAGCGTATCTTTGGTGAGAACAAGGTGCAGGAAATGACTGCCAAGAGCCAGGCTCTGCCATCGGACATAGAGTGGCATTTCATCGGTCATGTTCAGCGTAACAAGATTCATATCATGGCACCCTATGTATCAGTAATACAAGGTGTTGACACATTTGAAAAACTTGCCGAGATTGACCGCCAGGCAGCCCGCTTTAACCGTCATATCACTTGCCTGCTGCAGTTGCACATTGCCCAGGAGGAGACCAAATTCGGTTTCTCAGCCGATGAGTGCACCGCAATGCTTGAGCAAGGTGACTGGAGGGACCTTAAGAACATCACCATAGGCGGCGTTATGGGAATGGCCAGCAATACTGACAATGAGGCTCAGGTTATCGGCGAGTTCCGCAGACTGCGTGACCTGTTTGATTCCTATAAGGAGAAATACTTCAATGACAATGCTGATTTCAATACCATATCGGCCGGCATGAGCGGTGATTACAAACTGGCTATTGAGGCAGGCAGCAACATGGTACGTATAGGCAGTTCCATATTCGGAGAGAGAAACTATCAGTTAAACAAATAACACCACACAATATGATTGATCACTACGACAGGTCTGACAATGTCTTTACAGAAAAAAATCTGAACGCTTATATAAGCAGTTCCATTATAAAGAACTGGGATCTTGAGGCATTCACTGACTACAAGGGTGCCACACTGCTTTTCCGTGATGTAGCACGCCGCATTGCCAAACTCCACATTCTTTTTGAGGAGGCGGGACTCAAACCCGGTGACCGCATTGCTCTTTGCGGCAAGAACAGTTCAAACTGGGGCACCGCATGTCTGGCTGCCCTGACCTACGGTGCCGTAGTTGTTCCTATCCTGCATGAGTTTAAGGCCGATAACATACACCATATCATCAACCACTCTGAGACAAAACTCTTCTTTGCCGGTGAACAGATATGGGAGAATCTGAATGAGGCTTCAATGCCTGATCTTGAAGGTATCATCCTGCTTGATGATTTCCAGATAGCAATCTCACGCAATGACAAACTCACTGAGGCCCGTGAGCACCTGAATGAACTCTTCGGCCGCAAATACCCCAAGGAGTTCACTGCCAAGGATGTCAAGTATTATGAGACAGGCTTTGATGACATGGCCATGATCAACTACACATCGGGCTCAACAGGATTCTCAAAGGGCGTGATGCTCCCCTACCGTTCGCTCATAAGCAACCATCTGTTCGGACGCAAGGCCCTGTACGTGATGAAACCCGGTGACAAGATCATATCCATGCTGCCTATGGCTCACATGTACGGATTCTCATTCGAGTTCTTCCATGAGTTCCTGATGGGCTGCCACATCTATTTCCTGACCCGCCTGCCGAGCCCCAAGATTATATTCCAGGCTCTTGGCGAAATCAAGCCAATGCTCATCGTTTCTGTTCCTCTTGTAATTGAAAAGATCATCAAGAAGAACATTCTGCCCAAGTTGGAGACTCCGCAGATGAAATTCCTGCTCAAGGTTCCCATTGTAAATGACCAGATCAAGAAGAAAGTGTGCGAGGAGATGATAAAGGGATTCGGCGGAAACTTCTATGAGGTTATTCTGGGCGGTGCCGCTTTCAACCAGGAGGTTGAGAAATTCATTTCGTCAATAAAATTCCCCTATACCGTAGGTTACGGTGCTACCGAGTGCGGTCCTATCATTGCATATGATGACAAGACCACTTTTGCCGTGGGTTCATGCGGTAAGCCTGTTCCCAACATGGAGGTCAAGATACTCAGCAATGATCCCGAGCATGTTCCCGGTGAGATTATCTGCCGCGGTCCCAACGTAATGCTGGGTTACTACAAGAATGAGAAACTGACTGAGGAGACCATTGACAAGGACGGCTGGATGTACACCGGTGACCTTGGCATCATGGACAAAGAAGGCAATATCTTCATCAAGGGCCGCAGCAAGAGCCTCATTCTGGGTCCTTCGGGCCAGAACATCTATCCTGAGGAGATTGAGGACCACCTGAACAATATGCCGCTGGTAAATGAATCTGTGGTTATCTCTGAGAATGACAAGCTTGTAGCTCTGGTTTATCCTGATTTTGATGAGGCATTAAAAACCAACATGACTGATGAGCAGATTGCCGAAGTCATGGAGCAGAACCGCGTGGAACTGAACAACATCCTGCCGGCTTACGAGAAGGTCTCTCAGATCCGTATCTATCATGAGGAGTTTGAAAAGACTCCCAAGAAGAGTATCAAGCGATTCCTCTACCAGAAGGAGTAATTTCTCGCAAGAACAGTCAGTTTGGGGAGCCAACGCTCCTTGGCTACGCAGTCTCCCCTCCAGACCCTAAACGGCGAACTCCTCCATCTTAGCCACCTATGGTGTCTAATCGTCGTCGGACAAGCGCCGTTTTTAACGGGATCTTCCAGGGGCCCGCGCTTTACGCCAAGTCACTGATGCTCCCCAAACTGACTGTTCTGCTACTGCAAATAGCAAGCTTTAATACCGATACCCCAAAAAGTTCTGTGCAATCAGCAAACACAGAAGGAACCGTCCCTATTGCGTCAATCTAGTTTGAGGACGGCGAGGAAGGCTTTCTGCGGAACCTCTACGTTACCGATTTGTTTCATGCGCTTCTTGCCCTTCTTCTGCTTTTCCAGAAGCTTGCGCTTACGTGATACGTCACCGCCGTAGCACTTGGCGGTAACATCCTTGCGCACCTGCTTTATGGTCTCGCGGGCAATGATCTTGGAGCCGATGGCTGCCTGGATTGCTATATCAAACTGCTGGCGCGGTATGAGTTCCTTGAGTTTCTCGCACATGCGGCGGCCCAGGTCATAGGCATTATCCACATGGGTAAGGGTTGAAAGAGCATCCACAGGCTCACCGTTAAGCAGAATGTCCAGTTTTATCAGTTTTGACGGACGGTACCCTGCGGGATGGTAGTCAAATGATGCGTAACCCTTGGATATGCTCTTGAGTTTGTCATAGAAATCAATCACTATCTCACCTAATGGCAGTTTGAAGTAAATCTCCACACGGTTACCGGCTATGAACTGCTGCTTTACCAGCTCTCCGCGCTTGTCAAGACACAGCGTCATGATGGGGCCTATGTAATCAGTAGTGGTTATGATTGATGCGTCTATGTATGGCTCTTCAATGTGGTCAATCAGCGTGAGATCAGGCATACCGCTGGGGTTATGAACCTCGGTAGCATTACCCTGCTTGTCATAGACCATATATGATACGTTAGGCACTGTGGTGATAACACTCATGTCAAACTCACGGTCCAGACGCTCCTGCACAATCTCCATATGCAACAGGCCCAGGAATCCGCAACGGAATCCGAATCCCAGCGCAGCCGATGACTCAGGGAAGAAACTCAGTGAGGCATCGTTCAACTGAAGCTTTTCAAGTGAGGCACGCAGGTCCTCAAACTCATCGGCCTCAATGGGATATACGCCGGCAAACACCATTGGTTTGGACTCCTCGAATCCTGCAATGGCCTTGTCACAGGGACGGGCCACATGAGTAATGGTATCGCCCACCTTAACCTCGGTCGATGTCTTGATACCGGATATGATGTAGCCCACATCTCCTGTGGTCATCACGTCACGCGGCACCATATCCATACGGAGCACGCCTACCTCATCGGCATCATACTCCTTACCGGTGTTGAAGAACTTTACCTTGTCACCCTTGCGGATGCAGCCGTTCTCGATCTTGAAATATGCTATGATTCCGCGGAACGAGTTGAATACGGAGTCAAATATCAGCGCTTGCAGCGGAGCATCGGGATCACCTACCGGGCACGGAACACGCTCCACGATGGCGTTCAAAATCTCCTCAACGCCCATTCCTGTGCGGGCCGATGCACGTATTATCTCATCGCGCTTGCAGCCTATCAGTTCAATGATTTCATCCTCAACCTCATCAGGCATGGCGCTCTGCATATCACACTTGTTGATTACAGGTATGATTTCCAGATCGTGTTCAATGGCCATATAGAGGTTACTAATGGTCTGTGCCTGAACACCCTGTGTAGCATCTACCACCAGGATTGCGCCCTCACAGGCTGCGATTGAACGGCTTACCTCATATGAAAAGTCAACATGTCCCGGAGTGTCAATCAGGTTCAGAATGTATTTCTCGCCTTTGTACTCATACTCCATCTGGATGGCGTGACTCTTGATGGTAATGCCGCGCTCTTTCTCCAGGTCCATATCATCGAGCATCTGACCCTCGGTGATATTGATAGTGTGGGTATACTCCAGCAGACGGTCAGCCAGCGTTGACTTACCGTGATCAATATGTGCTATTATGCAAAAGTTGCGGATGTTCTTCATATCTGAGTTTTTGCACTGCAAAATTAGTGAAAAAACTGCAGATTACTGTACGCATTAGGGACGGTTCCTTCTGCGGACGTTGCACAATTGTCTGGGGAACTTTTTGGGGTATCAGTATCTGAAACAACGCAGAACAGTCAGTTTGAGGAGCCAACGCTCCTTGGCTACGCAGTCTCCCCTCCAGACCCTAAACGGCGAACTCCTCCATCTTAGCCACCTATGGTGTCTAATCGTCGTCGAACAAGCGCCGTTTTTAACGGGATCTTCCAGGGGCCTGCGCTAAACGCCAAGTCACTGATGCTCCCCAAACTGACTGTTCTGCTACTGCAAATAGCAAGCTTTAATACCGATACCCCAAAAAGTTCTGTGCAATCAGCAAACACAGAAGGAACCGTCCCTAATGCGTCATCTTGCTGATACGTACTTGTGGAGAGTCTTGCGGACAGCACCGGGACCGGCGTAGAGTTCCTTGACCATGCCTTCAATGCGTTCGCCAAGACCGGCCTCGTACAAATCGACTGCAAAGATGTCCTTGCGGCTGTAGAGTTTCTTTAGGCAGGAGTAGTCCTGATCAGGCTTGCCAATCTCAAGCGGGGCAACAATGGCCTGAACCTCTGCAAGCAGCGGATCCGGTGAAGGATCGAAAGGAGTACCGTCATCCTTGATGCCTTTGAGGTAACGTGCCCAACCGGCAAGTGCCAGAGGAATCAGCACCAGATTATCCTTATCAAGACCGCGTGCAATGTATTTTTTGATTGTCTCGCCAAAACGAATGGGAATCTTCTGGCTGGTGTCACACGCTATTCGCTGCGGTGCATCGGGCATGAACGGATTAGGCAGACGACGTTTGATTACGGCGCCGATGAATTCGTACGGGTTCAGAATTCCAGGATCAGTTACTACGGGCATTGCCTCCATGTAACCCATCTTCTGGATGAATGAGCGGATGTCCTCATCGGCCATTTCGGCACTGATAAGGGTGTAGCCAAGCATGCAGCCATAGATGGCCATGGCGGTATGCAGAGGATTGAGGCAGGTGGTAACCTTCATGGTCTCTACCTTATCAACAGTTTCACGTGTGGTGTAGAGAGCACCGCCCAGATCCAACGGAGGACGGCCGTTAGTGTAATTGTCCTCAATTACAAGATACTGCACCTCCTCGGCATTCACGAACGGAGCGGTAAAGGTATGCTTCTCTGTCTCGATATAGTTGTTATCCTCAAAGCCATCCTTAGCAAGAAGTTCCTTAACTTTCTCATGCGGACGCGGGGTGATCTTATCAATCATAGACCACGGGAACGTGATCTTGGTCTCATCCTTCAGGTATGCCAGAAAATCGGCGGGTACCAGTTTGTCGGCAACCCAACGCTCGGCATATGCCATTACGCCGGCCTTTACCTTGTCGCCGTTATGTGAGCAGTTGTCCATGCTCTGAACAGTAAGCGGCAACTTGCCTGCGTTGTAGCGCTCCAACAAGAGGGCGCATACCTTACCCATTGCGAACATGGGCTTGAGTCCGCGGGCCAGGTCAGCCTCATTAAATGTATAACCCTTCTCTGTGATAGTGAATGATATCATCTGGAGTGACTTGGCCTTGAATATCTCAACCAGGCGGTTCCAGTCGGGGAACTGGGGATCAGCCTTGAGGGCCTCTGTTACCGATGCAATGACCTTTTTCTCAATGGTGCCGGTTGACTGCAGGCTGACCAGAAGTGAGAGGTTATCATAGGGAGCGTAAGCCTTGTCTATTATCTCATAGTCAAAGGTCTCGGCCATGATTACGCCGCGGTCATACTTGCCGGTATTAAGCGCATCATTGATGATTGCGGCCGGGAAGGCGCGGAATATGTTACCGCCACCAAAATGTACCCATGTGGGCTCATCATGTGTCTTGCAGCGAACTGCCTCTATATCAAACTTGGGGAGCAGATATCCTTTCTTCTCCCACTCTGCGGACTTAAAAGAACCACTTGTAATTTCTGTCAGTTTCATATTATTCTAAGTTTCGCATTGACGCAATAGGGACTGTCCCTTTTGTGTCATTCGGTAATAAGTGTCAATTAGTTGAAATTAAAAAATGAAACAAAGGGGACTGTCCCTATTGTGTCAATCAAAGAAGCCTGGCTGTTTGTACTTCAGCCCCAGTTCGCGGTCAACGGTGGCAAGTATACCCTGTACCTGACCCATTGCGAACATACGTCCCAGCAGGGTATAGCCTGCATTGTGTCCGTGGCTTGACTCATCCATTATGCCGCCGGGCTCATCGGTAAATGTCATACCATGGTCAACACGCATAGGTAACTGCGGGTTTTCCTTCTCAAATATGCGGCAGAGTTCGATTATATCGGCACGGCCGCCCAGGTGTGAAGCCTCGGTAAAGTCACCGTTGGGGAATATGTGGCATGAACGCAGGTGTACAAAGTGTGTGCGTGAAGCAAACTTCTTGGCCATCTCAACCACGTTGTTGTAAGCGCCGGCCGATAATGAGCCTGCGCAGAATGTCAGGCCGTTATGCTTGTTGGGCACTGCATCCAGGAACCACTGGATATCCTCCTCGGTGCGTACAATGCGCGGCAGGCCAAGAACCTCAATCGGGGGATCATCAGGGTGAACGCACATGTTCATGTTATACTCCTCACAGGTAGGCATGATGGCCTCCAGGAAGTATTTCATATTGGCACGGAGCTGTGCCTTGTCTATGCCTTTGTAAAGGTCCAGGAAATCACGGAACTTCTGGATTGGAGCCTCATCATTCTCGCTGAAGTTACCGCTTACAAATCCCTGAGTCTTGATGATGATGGTCTCAACCAACTTGTGCTCGCCCTCAGGAGTCATGGTCTTGGCCAGTTCATCAGCCTCGGCCAATACGTTGCGGCCCTTGCCCCAACCTTCCGGGAAACGGAACTTGGCCCACTCCTCACGCGCGCCCTTGCGCTTAAGGATATAGATGTCAAAGTATGCAAACTCCGCGTAGTTGAAATAGAGGTTCGTGGATCCGTTAGGGTTGATATGGAACAGGTCTGTACGTGCCCAGTCCAGCACCGGCATAAAGTTGTAGCAGATGCAATGAATGCCCTCGGCCGAAAGGTTACGCAAAGACTCCTTATAGACCTCAATCTGATGGTCGCGGTCCGGTCCGCCGTACTTGATGGTCTCCACTACCGGAAGACTCTCAACCACGCTCCAGCGCATGCCGTAACTCTCAATGTACTCACGCAAATCACGTATCTTTTCACGTGTCCATACCTGGCCGAGCGGAACATCATGAAGTGCAGTCACAATGCCCTCAACGCCTATCTGCTTAAGCATGGCAAGAGTAATTTTGTCTTTCTTGCCAAACCAACGCCATGTTCTTTCCATACTCTTGTTTTCTTAAATATCTGGTAAGTAATTTCAGATTGTAAAGATAATGCAAGCCGACTGAAGAAAAAAGCGAACCTGTCCGTTTTTTACTGTAAGATTAGCAAAGGAGTACATATTATATTCTTTTTTACTATTTTTACATGTCACAAACTCATATACAAAGTAATATGAAAGCAAAAAGCATTTTTCTGACAGCACTGACAACCATATGCGCTATTTCTATTGTTGGATGTTTCAATTCCTGCGAAAAGAATGAACCCGACCCACCAATTCCTCCTATCCTTACTTTTCAAATCACAGTCAATACACCATCAGGTACAACCTACGTCCTGAAACCATACATGGAGTGGAACAACACCCTTACCGATATTGAGAAATATATGAGTGACGTATATCCCGATTGGACCGATGAGCATGATGGTGACCTGGTAGCAGACAAAAATTATCCAAACATATGGCACAGGTACTTCTGCAAGGGGTTCATGCACAACTCATATGCCTTTGCTGATGATAAAGGAGTAGAGTATAAACTGGTCGCATATACCTTTTACGGATCCACGTATGTAAAAAACATACAGGAACAACTGGCACAGTTCGGATACACCTACAAGGGCAAACTCATATCTGACAATTTTGATGCCGATGCCTGCTATCTATATCTGTCGCAGGATGAATCCATTGAAGCACAGATATCCGTCTGGGAGAAAGAAGGCGGCCGTTGGTCACTCTCTTTCCAACCCCTGGACAAAGACGATTTACAGTATCTTAATAAGGACTAATAATACAACAAAAAGAGCCGGAAGCGATGCTTTCGGCTCTTTTTATCTGTAGGGATCAAAAAAATTACTTAAGTGCGTAGTAGTTCTCCTCCTCACCTTCAGTTACATTGATTTTGTCTTCGCGGAGCAACCATCCCAAACCGAGATAGAATTCTTTGTCCTTCAACTTTGTTGCCTTTTTAATTTCTTTCTGTGAAAGGGCGTTCTTACCCTCAAGTGCGCGCCAGATCAGACCAGCGTATTCGCCTACCATTTCGTTCATGATTGTATGTGTTTTTAAAAATCGCCGCGAAATTACATTTTTTTACGATACATTATTCCAAATCACCCTAAAAAATGCACAATTTTAACTACCGTTTGGAATAAAAAATGCATAATGCTTCTCATTGATTGCAAATCCGGCATAAAAGAACCGGTTCCCTGTGTCACATCTGAAAATGACACAGGGAACCGGTAAATATGTGCTATTTAAATTATTCGTCCAGAGGCTTCATGTTAGTATAAACGTTCTGAACATCGTCGTCCTCATCCAGACGCTCCACAATCTTATCGATAGTCTCGCGCTGCTCAGGGGTAACGTCCTTCAGATCGTTCGGAATGCGGGTGAACTCAGCGGCCTTAACCTCATATCCGTTCTCCTCAAACCACTTCTGGATTGCAGCGTATGACTTGGGATCACCGTACAGGGTTACCTCATTCTCCTCCTCATCAACATCGTACTCCTCCTCGATGCCAAGGTCAATCAGTTCCAGAATCAGGTCATCCATATCAACACCATCCTTCATGGCGATGGTGAACTGGCACTTGTGGCTGAAAATGAAATCCAGACTGCCGCTGGTACCCAGTGTGCCGCCGAACTTGGTGAACACTGAACGTACGTTGGCAACGGTACGTGTGGTGTTATCTGTCAGAGTCTCTACGTAGATGGCTATTCCGTGAGGACCGTAACCCTCATAGTTCATCTCCTTGTAGTCCTTCTGATCCTTACCCATTGCATTCTTGATAGCGCGCTCGATGTTGTCCTTAGGCATGTTCTCATGCTTTGCGGTAGCGATGATGGCACGCAGCGTTGAGTTGTTGTCTGGATCAGGACCGCCAGCCTTTACAGCAATGGCAATCTGCTTGCCGATGCGGGTGAATGTCTTGGCCATGTTGCCCCAGCGTTTGAGCTTACGGGCCTTTCTGAATTCAAATGCTCTTCCCATTGTATTTTATTTTAGTTATTATCTAAGTTTTGCATCAAGTTTGCTCTGCATTGCATTGATCATGTTGTTCATGACCTTGTCAATGCGGGCATCGTTAAGAGTCTGGCTCTCATCCTGCAGCAGGAAACTTACAGCGTAGCTCTTCTTGCCGGCCTCAAGGTTCTTACCCTCATAGACATCAAACAGGGTAACCTCCTTTAGGATCTTGTTTTCAGTCTGATAAGCCAGCTTCTCAATATCACTGAACTTGACGCTCTTGTCAACCAGCAGGGCCAGGTCACGGCGAACAGCCGGATACTTGGGCAGGTCAGTGAAACTGGTCTTAACCTTGCGGGTAGCCTTGAGCAGCTCATCCCAGTTGATATCGGCATAATAGACAGGCTGCTCTACATCAGTAGCCTTAAGCAAAGCGCGGCTTACAAGACCCAGTTCTGCAACGGTCTTGCCTGAACGCAGCTTGTAACGCAGGCCGCAACTGTATATGGCATTGTCAAACTCCTCAATCTGCAGGGCGTTCTGTGCCAGGCCGATGCGCTTGAACACGTTCTCCACATATGCCTTAAGTTCATATACGGAGCTCTTCTCATCGGCATGAGCCCATGAGCCCGATACACGCTGACCGGTAATCCACAGACCCAGGTGATAATCCTCAGAGTATGCACGCAGCGGATTCTGAGGCTCACCGTCCTTACCCGGTTCCTTGAGTGCCTCACGCTTTACTCCGTCAAAATAGTAGCACTTGCCGAACTCAAAGAACCTAAGGTCTGAACTCTGACGGCGAATGTTGTGTGACAGGCTCTCCAGTCCGCCGAATACCAGGTTCTCACGCAGAACATTCAGATCAGCACTGAGCGGATTGATTACGCGAACCAGTTTCTCAGGCGGGCAGCACTCCAGGCCATCATAATAGGCGGCACGGGTGAGTGAGTTGTTCAGAATCTCATTGAAACCGCAACCAACCAATTGCTCTGATACCAGATCCTGCAGTTTGTGTGAGCGGTCCACCTCACCCTGAACGGTAAGGCTTGACTTGACAGACTTGTCAAAGTCTATGTTGTTATAACCATAGATACGGAGAATCTCCTCCACTACATCGCAAGGATGCTGCACGTCAACGCGGAAAGGAGGAACTGAGAGCTTCATACCCTGCTCATTGAATGACTCTACCGTAATGCCCAGATTCTCGACAATGCTCTTCATAACCTTGCGGTCAAGCTGCTTGCCGATGAGACGGTCTGCATAGTCAAACTCAAAGTCAATCTTGAAGTTCTCTATCTTGTTAGGATAAACATCCTTGATATCCATTGAGATGGTACCGCCGGCCAGTTCCTTAACCAGCATGGCAGCCTGCTTGAGAGCATACAGTGTGCCGTTGGGGTCAATGCCGCGCTCAAAGCGGAATGAAGCATCAGTACTGAGTTGATGACGGCGTGCGCTCTTGCGGATCCAGGTGGGATGGAAATATGCGCTCTCCAGGAACACGTTCTTGGTTGAGTCCGATATACCTGACTCCAGACCTCCGAACACGCCGCCCATGCACATAGGCTCCTCTGTGTTGCAGATCATAAGGTCACGTTCTGAAAGCTTGCGCTCTATACCATCCAGAGTTACAAACGGAGTACCCTCAGGCATGGTCTTTACAACCACCTTGCCGCCCTTGATCTTATCGGCGTCAAAGCTGTGCAGAGGCTGTCCGTAAGCGAACAGTATGTAGTTGGTTATATCAACTATGTTGTTAATAGGATGCAGGCCGATGGCAGTCAGCTTGTTCTTGAGCCAATCGGGACTCTCCTTAACGGTAACGCCCTTGATGCTTACGCCGGCATAGCGCGGGCAAGCCTCAGTGTTCTGAACGTCAATGTCAATCTTGAGATCCTGGTTGTCAACCTTGAAGCCGTCAACATCGGGACGGTGCAGAGCGGTCTTGTAACCGTTCTGAAGCAGCCATGCGTAGAAATCACGGGCTACGCCCCAGTGTGAGCAAGCATCTGAGTGGTTGGGAGTGATATCAACCTCAATCACAAAGTCTGACTCCAGGTGGAAATACTCAGCAGCAGGAGTACCGGGAACGGCATCGGCTGGGAGAACCATGATACCGGAGTGGTCATTACCCAGACCCAGTTCCTTCTCAGAGCAGAGCATTCCGAATGACTCAACACCGCGCAGTTTTGAAGGTTTGATGGTAAAGCACTCATCACCCTCATAAATCTTGGCGCCGATGGTAGCCACGACAACCTTCTGGCCGGCTGCCACATTGGGAGCGCCGCATACAATCTGTACGGGTTCTCCGCTACCCTGATTAACTGTGGTTACATGCAGATGGTCTGAATTGGGATGCTCCACGCAGGTAAGAACCTCACCTACCACGATATCCTTAAGACCACCTTTTACTGACTGAACCTCCTCTACTCCGTCAACCTCAAGACCTACCGATGTAAGCGCAGCAGCAACCTCATCGGGCGTCAGATCAAAGTCAACGTACTCCTTGAGCCACTTATATGAAACGTTCATAAAACACCTATTTCTTTTTCAAACCGCAAAATTACAAAAAATTACGCAAAAGGAACCTTTCCTTCTGTGCAAAAGATTCTAAGTGCACAGAAGGAACCGTCCCTATTGTGTACTTAGAACGGAGCGTCACCGGCATTCGGATAGGATTCCAGCGGATCCTCGGGCGGAATGGGCTCATCATTCATCTTGGAGCGCTTGACGCTGGGCTTGCGGGCTCCGGGAGCGACTCCGCCTGTGCCGATGTTGTCAAACAGTGCCAGTTCACTCTGAAATGAGAGGCGAACATCACCCACTCCACCGTTACGATGCTTGGCTATGATAATCTCAGCAATACCACGCAGGTCATTATGGTTGTCATCCTCAAGAATCTTATAATATTCCGGACGGTGAATGAAGCATACAATATCAGCATCCTGCTCAATGGCACCGGACTCACGCAGGTCACTAAGTTGCGGACGCTTGCCCTCATAACCCACACGTCCCTCAACGCCACGGTTCAACTGTGACAATGCGATAATAGGAATATCCAGTTCCTTGGCTATGCCCTTCAAGTTACGCGATATGGTGCTTATCTCCTCCTGACGGTTGCCGAACCTGATGCCGCTGGCATTCATAAGTTGCAGGTAGTCAATTATGATCAGTTCAACCTGATGCTCCTGTTTCAGACGGATGGCCTTGGTACGGAACTCAGTAATGGAGAGTGACGGGGTATCGTCAAGATAGATAGGAGCATTCTGCAAAGCGTTGATCTTGCTGTCCAGGATACTCCACTCGTATGGTGCCAGACGACCGTCACGCAGTTTGCTGCCGGGAATCTCACACACGCTTGAAATCAAACGGTTCACAAGTTGGACATTACTCATTTCAAGAGAGAACAGAGCCACCGGACGCTGGTTGTTCACGGCAATGTTCTTGGCCATGGAGAGCGCGAACGCTGTCTTACCCATAGCCGGGCGGGCAGCCAATATAATAAGGTCTGATTTCTGCCATCCTGAGGTAATGGAATCCAGGTCATGGAATCCGCTGGCCAGTCCGCTCATGCCCTCGGCACGCGATGCAGCCGTACGAATACGGTTGACAGACTCCTGAAGCACCGTGTCAATTGATGCAAAGTCCTTCTTTACGTTGCGGTGTGCAATCTGGAAGAGTTTGTTTTCAGCCTCACCCAGCAGTTCAGAAATATCGGTAGTGTCATCAAAAGCCTCGGTCTGAATCTCACTGGTAAAGGTTATCAGTTCACGCGCCATGGCCTTCTGGGCAATGATACGTGCGTGGTATTCAATATGGGCCGATGAAGTTACCTTACCTGCCAACTGGGTAACGTAAAGCGGGCCGCCGGCCTCCTCAAGCGTACCGTTACTCTTAAGCTGTTCAGTAACGGTAAGAAAATCTATAGGGCGCTGGTTGAGTGACAGGTTTGCCACAGCCTCATAGATCACCTGATGACGGTGGTCATAGAATGAGTCTGCTTTGAGAATATCACTTACCTTGGGAAATGCATCCTGTTCAATCATCAATGCGCCTATCACAGCCTCCTCAAGTTCAAGGGCCTGGGGCGGAAGGTGGTTAGGGACTATGCCATCGGTATTACTGCGGGAACGTTGTCTGGTTCTGGAATCTGCCATATTATTTCTTTTGGTACAAAGGTAAAAGTTTGCCCAGCCACAAATAAAAAAACAGAAGGCATATTATCCCCCTGTTTTCAACAATGTGAGAATCTGATTTTATATCAGAAAGATAGACTCAACGTAGCGCCAAGAGCCAGGTCATTCCGGGCGGTGAGCATAACTGAAGGATTCAGTTTCAGGGTGTTCAGGATATTTGATGAATTTGAGTTCCCTCTACTGAAAGAGTTCTGACTGTTGAATGTCCGTTCAACCCAATCAAGCCTTTTCTTGCCCAAATGGGTAAAGACTCCTCCCAGACAGGCCAGAACGCCGGCACCGCCCGCATATGCAAAGAATGTAGCGGACTGCTGATTGGATTCAATATCAAACGAACAGATAGCAAAAGCAAGGCATGCCACGCTGTACAGCCAGCAGGCACCACCTATATTGAACAGATTGCTGCCTGTAATATATGCATGATACAGATCAGCATCAAAGAACCGTTCATAATCACGGTCAGTCAATTCAACGTTATTGTGCACCCAACGGTATTTATCCGCATATCTGTAAATCGCGCCGGCACCGGTCTGTTTTATTACATATGACCAATTGATCCTGTCAACATTGGCCGTAGGAAACGAAACCAGATCGCCCTCAGAGGTCCGAATAGAAACAAGACCAACAGAATCCAGATTCATTACATGTCCGATGATTCTCCTTCCATCCTTAAGATAGAGAGCGTTTGCGGTCTGCGAGAACGCAAATGATATGGAGCAGAGCAAGAACAATGCAAACGCCATACAGCGCCTGCCGTTTCTGTTTGTCAAGTGATCAATAATAAAATTCATAGCGAATCAAAATTATGCCATCTCCCGCTGGCAGGTAAACATGCCGGGGAACAGGTCTGCAGGATTATCCAATGGCTGGCGGAACAGGCCGTAAACGGTTGAACCGGAGCCTGACATGGCAGCATATACAGCGCCCATAGAGTATAGTTTCTGCTTGATATCGGCCAACAGCGGGTATTTGGCAAAGACTGTAGTCTCAAAATCATTGAAAACGCAATCCTTCCACTCTGTTACCGGTCGTCTGATAGCATCTGCAAGCGGAACCTCCGGCCGTTTGGGCGTCAGTGACGCATATGCCTCGGCAGTGCTGACAGAGACCTCAGGTTTTACCAGCAGAATGGTGTATCCTTTGAGTGAGAGGGTAATCGGATTCAGAATCTCACCCCTGCCCGTTGCCAGTGACGGGGTATTTGAGATAAAGAACGCACAGTCAGAGCCTAAACGTGCGGCATAACGTTCCATCATGGAGTCACGCATACGCAGGTTGAAGCGTCGGTTGAGCAATGAAATCATAAACGCACAGTCCGATGAACCGCCACCCAGACCGGCACCCGAAGGAATATGCTTGTGCAGTTTTATATCTATTGAAGGCAGGTCAAAATCCTGCTGAAGCATGAGATATGCCTTGACCACAAGATTATCGGCCGCACTGAAAGGAAACTCGTTGCCGGTCATCTCAAGTGAACAACATGGGATATCCTCTTTCTTGGGAATCAGACGGTACGGCATGAATACATCATCGGGCTGCACCAGCAGTCCGGCCTCAAGACGCTTGCGCAACTGTGCCGGATCAAGCGGACGCATAGGCTTAATCTCAAGCGCATCCTGCAGGAGCACCGGATAGAACACGGTCTCAATGTCGTGGTACCCGTCACTTCGTTTAGCCACGACATTGAGTCCAATATTTATTTTAGCATTGGGGAATGTTATCATCAATTATCCTTCTCTACGCCCTTGGCAGCAATGCGGCCCGATGCCATGCACTCGGTAAGAGCGTTACCGCCCAGACGGTTGCCGCCAAAGAATCCGCCGGTAACCTCACCTGCTGCATACAGGCCCGGAATAGCCTTGCCGTTCTCATCAAGGACACGACGGTCCAAATCGATCTTCAAGCCACCCATAGTATGGTGGGTTGAAGGAGCAAGCACGCGGATTGACAGATTGGCATCATCAATGTTATAGGTTGACTTGTCATACTGGCCGTCTGCACCGCGACGTGCCGAGCCGATGATACCGGTTGCGTGACGCTTGCCTACGCCCTCAGGATTGCGGCCGTCCATAACAGCCATATCATACTCACGGATGCTGTTCTTAACAACCTCTGCATCAAGAGTGATACCCAGTTCATCAAAGAACTCAGGCAGTTCCGATGCCTTTCCGCTCCAGTCACGGCCGTTGAACCTGCGTGCAGGTGCTGCTGCAGCTGTAGCATTTGCATTTGCGCCTCCAGGAGCACCGCCGCCAAAGCCGCCCATACCGCCTCCGAATCCACCGAAGCCGCCACCGCCGAATCCGCCGAAGCCACCGAATCCCGGAGTGATATAGAAGTAAACACCGCGTCTGTCACCCAGGTCAATACCATGCTTGAAGCCGTTCAGAGAGAGCACATCACGCTCGGAGCACTCATCAACATAACGCTTGCCGGTCTTGGGACTGATGAATATTGCGTTCTCAACACCGCCGAATGCAATGGCACCATCGGCAATGTAACCCAGAGGCATGAGTTGTGTATAGCCCTCGCCCACTGTTGCAGCGCCAATCTTCTGGGCCATATCGATACCGTCGCCGCGCAATGAAGAACGGTTGGTAGTACCTATATTAGGTGACAGATACTGACGTGACCAGTACTTGTTGGTCTTGAGCACCTTCTGTATGTTAGCTGCGTATCCGCCGGTTGCTATGATCACACCCTTCTTTGCATGAGCGGTGACCTCGGTACCATCGGCCATCTTGGCCTTGACACCCGTTACGCGGCCGTTCTCAAATATCAGCTCATTGGCACTTGTCTCGCGCATTACGCGGTTGTGCCTGCTGGCGTTGTTGACCACCGCCAGAGGAGCCATTACGTATGAACCCCAGTTTCCGGAATAACGCTCGGGAGTGCCGTCACCGTCGGCATCGGTGGTGCAACCATTCATGGTGCTGCCGCGATACCAGAGGGCGCCTACTAGAGTTGACTGACTGTCGCTGAAGCCCACACCCATGCTCATGAGCCAGGGCTTGAGCTGCTCACCCTCAACAATGAACTGCTTAACCAGGTCATAGTCACCGTATATCCACTCGTCCTTGGCCGTATTCTGGCGCAGACCGCCGTAGTAGGTCTGGAAAATATGCAGATTGGTGGTAGAGAACAGCAGTAACTGATTCTCGGGAACGCCCTTCTTGAGTTGCGGCTCAGCGTAATCCAGATATGCCTTGATCTCTTTCTTAAGAGCCTGCAGAACGGGCAGATACTCAGCGTGTACTCCGTGCTTGGAGAGTTCCTCTATATCACCGGCCACGAACTCATGATCCTTGTAGTATGATGCATCAAACGGAGCCTCACTCCAACCGTAGATAACCTTGAGGTCATTTACACAACCTACCGTAGCACGGACCTTATTGTGCATCTTGCCGTCAAATCCCTTGGCACTGGTAGCTGTAGGCTTATTGATATCCCATACCAGGCTGTGGTCAATTGACTGATATACGCCGCCCGATACAAGGGTATTACCACCCAGTTCAGCGTTCTTTTCAATAATCAGAACCGTGCTTCCGTCCTGAGCAGCCTGTGCTGCGGCACAAAGACCTGCACCACCGCCGCCAATTACAACAACATCCCACGTATCGTCAATCGGAGCACCGGGCTTTTTTTCTGTTGAATTGTTTATGAAAGCCGTACGATTGGTAACGCCAGCCTGATCAGCAGCATCCAGAACAGCCTCCTTAAGACCGAAACTTGACATTGTGGCGCCTGATACGGCATCAACGCCAAGTCCGTTGGCTGCTATAATCTTATCGGGCAGGATCTGCAGAGCCACATCACCCACATGAGCGGTTTCGCGCTGCTGTCCCACACGGATTTCAGTTACACCTGTCTCGCTAAATGTTACGCGAGCCTGAACCTGACCTCCGTAACCCTTACCGCTGCCGGTATATGTGCCGGGGGTGAATGCCAGGTCTGCATTCTTGGCAGGAACAGGTTTTTCACCGCGTGCCTGTGCAAGAGCCAGATCTACCGCTTTCTTTACGGCATTAACTGAATATGTTGCACCTGTAACGCCATCAACATCGGTACTCTGAGCCTCGACTATCCTCTTGGGGATAACGGTGTAAGGCGATGTGTACTGTGCGTAAGTATTGCCGTTGTCCTTTACGGTTACAGCAGAAATCTTGTGACCCTTGATAGTCACAGTAGCAGTAATGGTACTCTCAACGTTAATGGCATCGGCACTGTATTTGCCATTAGCCAATTGGGTACCGTCGGCCGGCGAACCGCCTCCGCAGGCAGCCAGCAGCAAACCTAAAACTGAAAAAGAAACTCCAGAAATTCTCATTTTATTTAGTAATTAGTTACGCATGATCAGCGTACGCATCAGGGACGGTTCCTTCAGTGGACACCGCCCTGCTGTGTACTTAAAGTCCGGCAGCAACAGCAATGCCGTGGTCAACACCGCTGAATCCCATGAACGCCAGGGCCAGCAGACCGGCGGTAATCAGAGCGATTGCCATGCCTTCCATACTCTTGGGAACCTTAACCTTGGCCAACTGCTCGCGTAAGCCGGCAAAAATAATCAGTGCAAGTGCAAAACCTATTGAAGTAGCGATTGCATAAATCACACCGGTAAGCAGGTTGGGTTCAAGTCCCTGTGCATTATAAGTGGCATTGGCCACCAGAATTGATACGCCCAGTATGCAGCAGTTGGTAGTGATAAGCGGCAGGAATATGCCCAGAGCCTGATAGAGTGAAGGTGAAACCTTTTTCAGTATCATCTCAAGCATCTGCACCAATCCGGCTATCACCAGGATAAACACTATTGTCTGCAGATAACCCAGATCCAGAGGATTAAGTACCCAGTTCTGCAATGCATATGTCACAACCACTGCCACCGTAAGCACAAACGTAACAGCCACGCCCATGCCGGCAGCGGTACTGATCTTCTTTGAAACACCCAGGAACGGGCATATGCCCAGGAACTGGGACAGAACTATATTATTGACGAATATAGCGGCTATAAAAATCAGAAAATATTCCATAGTGTTCAGGCTTTACGGTTCTTTACTGAATTTACAATGGCCATAAGGAGACCTAGTGTGATAAATGCGCCGGGAGCCAGCACGAATACAAGCATGTTCATTGACTCGGGGAATACGCGGTATCCGAATACAGCGCCGTTACCCAGCAGTTCACGTACAAATCCAAGCAGCGTAAGAGCCACAGTGAATCCGATGCCTATACCGATGCCGTCACAGATTGATGCCAGCACGTTGTTCTTGGCGGCAAACGCCTCGGCGCGCCCCAGGATAATGCAGTTCACAACAATCAGAGGGATGAAAATACCCAGCGTCTTGTACAGGTCAGGCACATAGGCCTGCATGAGCATCTGGAGCAGAGTGACGAATGATGCTATCACCACTATATAA
This sequence comes from Bacteroidaceae bacterium, assembly GCA_017551925.1. Taxonomy (GTDB): domain Bacteria; phylum Bacteroidota; class Bacteroidia; order Bacteroidales; family Bacteroidaceae; genus Colenecus. The sequence continues at coordinate 78,685 of JAFZKA010000056.1, forward strand.
CAAGGTATTCTCACACCGTCAGGAATGACGTTCTTGAGCAGTGATATGAACGTATTGGAACATATCAGCACGAACATCGTGGCAACACCCATTCCCAATCCGTTTACAGCCGATGTGGTTGTAGCCAGAGTGGGACACATTCCAAGCAGGAGAACAAACGTGGGGTTCTCCTTGACTATTCCGTTTATTATTGTCTTGAAGTAGTTCATCGCTGCAATTGTTTAGTTCTGTGATGATGCTCCGCTCACGGCATCGGCGGCGGTATATCCGAACACGGCCTTGTAAGCGGCATTCACGGCACGCAGGAAAGCCTTTGACGTGATTGTTGAGGCGGTTATTGCATCAACATCACCTCCATCTTTGCTCACAATCATCATGTCATCACCGGGATTCATACCTATGATATTGTGGTTACCTGGCTTACCGGGAGCACCCAGCAGGACAGTGGTGACAGTTGACTGCTCCTGCACCTCACCGCTCTTCTGGCGGAACCAGTCATTGGCCTGTGCGCCAAGTCCCGGAGTCTCGCTGTGCTCAAGCACCTCATAACCCAGAATTACGCCTTCAGGATCAAGACCAACCATAATCTTGAGAGCACCGCCGAATCCGTTCTTGTCTGTTGACTCAACGGCTGTTCCCAAAAGATTGCCGCTCATGTCATTGACAGCATGAAATACGAATCCGTCTTTCTCAACCGGCGCCTCAACCGTAAACTCTATCTCACGGTCACCAAGAATCACGCTCTTGATACCGTTCTCTATGGCCTGACTGTTTATCTGCTCAATGGGACCAGCAGTCACATTGTTTACCCAAGCCAACAGACCTCCTGCCACAACGGCAATCAAGGTCAGCACAATGGCCATATTCGCTATGTTAGATTCCAGTTTTTTCATTTTTCTGCCTCCCCGAAACGTTTAGGTTTGCACCAGTTGTTAATGAGCGGAGTGACGGCGTTCATGATCAGGATAGCGAACGACATACCCTCCGGATATGATCCGAAATATCTGATAACCACGGTCAGGAAACCGATTCCGATACCATACCACACCATGCCCTTGGGAGTCATGGGTGAGGTTACGTAATCTGTTGCCATAAATATGGCGCCCAGCATAAGACCGCCTGAACAGAGATGATAGAGCGGATTCACATAAAGCACAGGATTGATAAGCCACATAAGACCGGTAAGCACAGCCACCGTGCCCAGTATTGACACCGGAATGTGCCATGTAATGACCTTGGTGCAAAGCAGTATAACAAATCCAACAAGCAGCAACAGGGCACTGACCTCACCTATACATCCGCCTATATTACCTAAGAACATATCACCAAGACCCGGCAACTGATCTGCAGCGGCAGTGTTGCCGCCTGCAATCTGACCAATCAGATTCAGAGGTGTGGCACCGGTCTCGGCATCAATATATGATGTAGCCAGACCGGCCGGAACAGGCCATGATGTCATCTTGGCCGGGAATGAGATAAGCAGGAACACGCGGCCCACCAGCGCTGGGTTGAACGGGTTGTTACCCAGACCGCCGAACGACATCTTGCCGATTCCTATAGCCACCAGCGCACCCACCAAAATCATATAAAGAGGTATGTTTGACGGCAGGTTGAATGCCAGCAGTAAACCTGTTATGACAGCGGAGCAATCACCCAGCGTTGACGGTCTCTTGAGAATGAACCTGGTAATGAACCACTCAAAGAACAGACAGGACAGCACTGATGTGGCTGTCACAATCAGCGCACCTACTCCAAATACAAAGAATGATGCAATGAGCACAGGCATGAGAGCCCAAATCACCCAGCGCATGTTTCTCTCTATGGTATCACCGCAATGTACGTGCGGTGATGTTGTTATATGCAGTTTCTGAGCCATAATTTCTTAATTCTTAGCGTTACGTGCACGTATTATTCCGCCCACCCTGTTCTTGGCCAGACGTACCCAGTCAAGCAAAGGCCTGCGTGAGGGACAGGTGCTCTGGCAGCATCCGCACTCAATGCAACTCATTATCCAGTTCTCTTCAGCGCACTCCCAGTCTGACTGCTCGCTTGCGGTGGCAAGCAGATAGGGTTCCAGACCCATGGGGCATGCCTGAACGCACTTGGCACAACGTATGCAGTTACGCTCCTCACGGCGTGCGGCATCGGACTCAGGAATCAGGAGAATTCCCGATGTACCCTTGACTACGGGAGCCGTATCATCCATTAACGGACGTCCCATCATGGGACCGCCTGAAATGAGTTTTCCGGTATCCTCAGGCATACCGCCCGCATATTCCAGAAGTTGGCTTACAGGTGTACCCAATCTTACCTTGAGGTTGCAAGGATTCTTGACGTTCTTGCCTGTTACGGTCACAATACGCTCAATCAAAGGTTTGTTCTTGAGCACGGCCTCATAAATGGCAAACACGGTACCCACGTTCTGCACCACGCAGCCCACATTGGCCGGCAATGCCGGAGGTGGCGGTACCTGACGTCCTGTAACCGCCTCAATGAGTTGTTTCTCACCACCTTGAGGATATTTCATCTTAAGAGGCATAACCTCTATGCCGCTTACCATTGACATCTTGGACTGCATCAGTTCTATGGCATCGGGCTTATTTGCCTCAATTCCTATTACGGCACGGTCTATGCCAAGAACCTTCTGAATGATCTTTACGCCTACAATTATCTCATCGGGATGCTCCAGCATGAGACGATGGTCAGCGGTCAGATAAGGCTCGCACTCTACAGCGTTGATTATCAGGGTGTCTATTACACAGTCCTTGGGGGGAGAGAGTTTGACATGAGTCGGGAAACAGGCTCCGCCCAAACCAACGACACCGGCATTCTTGATGCGGTCTATTATCTCTTCACGTGACAAGTTGTTCTGGAGTACCAGTTTGTCTGAATTGTCAATTGACGGCTCCCACTCATCACCTTCAACGTCAATGAAAATGGCAGGCTTACGCAGGCCGCTGGCATCGACAATGGTATCAATCCTGGCAACCTTGCCTGATACCGATGAATGTATTGAGGCTGACATGAAACCGCCAGGTTCAGCGATTCTGGTTCCCACGCGTACAGTATCACCTTTCTGTACGCAGGGTACAGCCGGGGCTCCTATATGTTGTGACAACGGAAAGACAGCCTGCTTGGGCAAAGCCAGAGTCTCTATCTTTTTATCCGCCGTAAGTTTATTGGGCTCGGGATGTACACCACCTATTGTGAAAGTATTCATAATACCTTATTTGTTTTCTGTTGATTCTGTATTCTGCACGGCAGCAGGTTCTTCGGCCTGTGGTTTAGGCTCTTTTTTTGGAGGGAAATTCACGGCCGATATTGAATGCTGCGGGCACTCGTCAACGCACTTGCGGCACAGACGGCACTTTTCAAAGTCAATGTAAGCCAGATTGTTCTCAAGCGTGATAGCCTCAAACGGACACGCCTTTACGCATTTTCCGCAACCGATGCAGGCCACGTCACACGCTTTCCTGGCTACAGGCCCCTTATCCTTGTTTACGCAACTTACGTAGACCCTGCGGTCCATCTTGTTCTTGTTGCGGAGTTCAATGATAAAGCGCGGGCAGGCCTTTACACAGGCACCGCATGCAGTACATTTATCCTGATCAACAACCGGCAGACCGGTGTCAGGATCCATGCTGATGGCATCAAACTTACACGCCTTGACACAGTCACCGCACCCCAGACAGCCATAGAAACAGCCTGTGGCGCCACCGTTCATAAGTGCTGCCGCAGCGCAACTCTTTGCTCCGTCATAGATGCGCAGATCAGGGCGGTTCTGGCATGAGCCGCTGCATCGGACCACTGCAACCTTTTCAACTCCAACCTCAATTGCATGCCCTGCTATGGCTGCAATCTGTTGCATAACCTCACTCTTGCATGCCGAACACTTGAGACCGTCCATAGATTCTGCCTTGACGCACGCGGCGGCAAAGGCGGCACATCCGGGGAATCCGCATCCGCCGCAGTTGGCACTGGGCAGAAGTTCGGTAATCTGACCCACCCTAGGGTCCTCTTCAACCTTGAATTTCCTTGAAACCGCATACAGTACCAGACCCAAGACAAGTCCGATAAGACCAAGCACAAGGACAGCAGTCAAAATAAACGCCATATCTGTTTATTGTAATAGTCTGAATATAAAGTCCCTTTTAATCCTGTTACGCGTCAGCAGCAGCACAATATAATAAGGAACAAGTACGCCCAATGCAACAGCCGCGGCAACCTTCTCGTTACCGGTAAACCTCAAAGTTACGATAAGCGCAGCCATCAAAAGCAACAGCGGCAGCCCGAAAGCAAAAGCCACGGCTTTCAAACCGAGACTCTCAGCACCGGCCACCGTCACTGACTGCCCTACCTTAAGATTTTCGGCATCGGCACAAACAACCTCAACCAGTTTATCCTTGGATTCGGCAGCACGACATATATTCCTTGCCTGGCACCCTCCACAAGCCGATGATTGGGTAATGCGGACAACAACGTTCTGACCGTCAATTGAATCGACAATACCCTGATGCCTTATATCGTGTGCCATTAATGCTACTGCAATATTTTAACTTACAAATGTAAGACTTTTCCTCGTTCTTGAAAGTATCAGATTGACATTTTTATTTTAAAAAATCAGATGATATTGAAAAACAGCAGTTTCTTTGTCTATTCATGAAAAATTACTACCTTTGCGCCGCCTTTACGAGTTAAAGGCTATTCAAATCATTTATAAATTCAATAAAAACAACAACTTATGGCAGCAAAAATCAGATTGCAGAGAAGAGGCCACAAAGGTTATGCCTTCTATTCAATCGTAATTGCAGACTCCAGAGCTCCACGTGATGGAAAGTTTATTGAGAAGATTGGTACTTACAATCCTAACACCAATCCCGCTACAGTAGATTTGAATTTCGAAAGAGCCCTGTATTGGGTAATGGTTGGCGCAGAGCCCACCGATACCGCACGTAACATCCTGTCACGCGAGGGTGTTTATCTGATGAAGCACCTCAAGGGTGGCGTCAAGAAGGGCGCTTTTGATGAGGCAGCAGCTCAGGCCAAGTTCGATGCCTGGAAGCAGGCTAAGGAGAGCGCACTGAAGGCCATCACCGTTAAGGATGAGCAGGCCAAGAAGGCTGACGCCAAGGCAAAACTGGAAGCAGAAAAGAAGGTTAATGAGGCTATTGCTGAAAAGGTAGCCGCCAAGAAAGCTGAGGCTAAAGCCGCAGCCGAGGCAGCAGCCGCCGAGGCAGCAGCTCAGGAGGCAGCCGCTGAGGCAACTGAGGCTCCTGCTGAGGAGGCTCCCGCCGCTGAGGCAGAGGCTCCCGCCGAGGCTTAACCCTCCACCCTATCAACAACAAAAACTCCGGCCCGCAAGGTCGGAGTTTTTTGTTTGCGTATTTGTTCAAACTTTAGTATCTTTGTGCTTGAAATAATAACTAATAACCACAAAAATTATGGCAAACAAATCAAACGACAGCACCTCTTCAACCGAGGTCAAGAAAGAGAAAAGAGTCAATCCAACTTGGGAAGCCTTTGGCAAATACAAAGGAGCATTCGTTGTGTTAGACCCTTCTATTCTTGACTGATACCATGCAATTCCAATTCTATACGAAACAAGGATTGGAATTAATATACAACAAGAAATAATTTAGCGCCCAACCCTTTATTACTCCGGCTTTTTTAGTCGGAGTTTTTGAGTTTGGGATAGATTACCGTATATTTGAGTTTCATTTGAAAAATATGATTTTCAAACATACTTTTAACCTGATAGGTATTTCGCTGCTTATTATGAGTTGCGGAATGCGGACAGAACAAGAAATTACGCTGCATTATGACCGGCCTGCGGAGTTCTTTGAGGAGGCGTTGCCGATAGGTAACGGGCGGTTGGGAGCAATGGTTTACGGCGGGACCGATGAAGAACGGTTGTCTCTGAATGACATAACACTCTGGACCGGTGAACCTGAGCCCGGGCCCGACCATCCTGATCTGGCACTGTTCAGTGAGGTTACGCCTTGGGGAGAGGCATCGGCCTATGTACAACAGATTAGGGATGCTCTTGATGCTGAGGATTACAGGCTTGCAGACAGACTCCAACGCCGCATACAAGGACATTTCAGTGAGAACTATCAGCCGCTTGGTACACTCAGAATCAAATACGGTGATGCTGAGATTACAGATTACTATCGTGAGTTGAACATATCCGATGCCATAGCCAAAGTATCATATCTAAGGAACGGCAAACGGTTTACCGCAGAGTATTTTGTGACAGCGCCAGACTCCGCCATAGTTGTAAATATTTGTTCCGATGAACCATTGGATCTTACTCTGGGTATGGAATGTCCTCTGAGGCACACAATCACAGCATCAGGAAACCGCATCACAGTTGACGGATATGCCGCATACCATTCATATCCCAACTATTTCAATTCCCGCGGGCATGAAAGATTCCTGTATGACCCTGGGCGCGGAATCCATTTCCGAACTGTGTTGCTGGCTGAAACAGACGGTCAGGTAACAGCCTCTGATTGTGCAATTGCATTAAGCGGTGCCAGGCAGGTATTGATCAAGATTGTAAATTCCACGTCATTCAACGGTTTTGACTGTGACCCCGTGCTTGAGGGCAAACCATATAAGAAGTTAGCCGAAGCAAATGCAGAGCGCATTTTCCACAAGGATGTTGAAGAACTCAAAAAAAACCACATTGCAGATTACCGCAGTTTTTTTGACCGCCTTTCAATAAATCTGGGCAAGACTGCACGTAAAATAAAAGCGTTGCCCACCGATGAGCAACTCAAGCGCTATACTGATGAGAATCAGGCAAATCCAGAACTTGAAGCACTCTATTTCCAATACGGCCGATACCTGCTCATCTCATCATCGCGCACGCCCGGCGTACCAGCCAACCTACAGGGCTTGTGGAACGAGAGTATGGAACCGCCTTGGAGCGGCAACTACACGGTGAACATCAACCTGCAGGAGAACTACTGGCCCGCTGAACCCGCCGCACTGCCTGAGATGCATGAGGTGATGCTTGATTTTGTAGATAACATGCAGGTTTCAGGCCAAGAGACGGCGCGTCTGTTCTATGGTGTACAGAACGGATGGGCTGCCGGCCATAATACAGATATTTGGGCAATGACAAATCCCGTAGGCCTGGGCACAGGTGACCCTTGCTGGGCAGATTGGGGAATGTCCGGCACCTGGCTGGTTACACACATCTGGGAGCATTGGCTGTTCAACCGTGATATAGAACGCCTCAAAAAGGATTATCCCGTACTCAAGGGTGCCGCTGAGTTCTGCCTGGAGTGGATGATTGAGAAGGACGGCGAACTCATAACATCACCTTCAACATCACCTGAAAACAAGTTCATCACAGATAAAGGCGTTCACGGTGCCACACTTTACGGTGGAACTTCAGACCTTGCCATGATACGCGAATGTCTGACCGACGCCGCCAAGGCCGCAAGATTACTAGGCGATGATGCCTTTGCCTCACGTGCAGAATCTACCGTAAGCCGCTTGCGTCCATACCACATAGCAGCCGACGGCCACCTGCAGGAGTGGTACTATGACTGGGCCGATGAGGACCCGCAGCACCGCCATCAGTCGCATCTGTTCGGTCTTTATCCCGGACATCATATTATAGCCGGCTCGCCTGAGGCTGATGCTGCTGCAAAATCGCTTGAGATTAAGGGATTTGAGACTACCGGCTGGAGTTGCGGCTGGCGCGTGAACCTGTACGCCCGCCTGGGTGACGGAGAAAGCGCATACCGCCAGTACCGCCGTCTGCTTCAATACGTGAGCCCTGATGGCTACAACGGTCCCGATGCCCGTCGCGGTGGCGGCACCTACCCCAACCTGCTTGATGCCCACTCACCCTTCCAGATAGACGGCAATTTTGGTGGTTGCGCCGGCGTGATTGAAATGCTCATCCAGTCAACTGAGGACGGAATCACAAAACTGCCCGCCCTACCATCGGCCTGGCGTAACGGTTACATAAAAGGCGTACGTACCCGCACCGGCCAGACTATAGGCATCAAGTGGAAGAACGGCAAAATTGTAAAATGATACAATTGGGGACTGTCCCCAATTGTACTATTTTGTACATTTGCAGCCGTTATGGGAAAGTTCAAATCATTTCTTGAGAAAAAGGATATTGTAGTATCCGGAAAACGTTACGGAGTCGATGCTCTGGGTGCCATGGCGCAGGGACTGTTTGCGTCACTGCTCATTGGTACAATCATAGCAACAATCGGTGAGCAGACCGGTTTGCAGTGGCTTGTTGATGTGGGCGGTTTCGCCAAGAGTATGGCAGGACCGGCAATGGCGGCTTCAATCGCGTATGCGTTACGCACCCCGAATCTGGTGCTTTTCTCAATGCTTGCGGTGGGTGCTGCAGCAAACAAATTGGGAGGTGCGGGCGGACCGCTGGCGGTTTATGTTGTAACCATTTTTGCATCTGAGTTTGGCAAGGCAGTCTCAAAGGAGACCAAGATAGATATTCTTGTAACACCTCTTGTAACAATCGCCGTAGGTATCGGACTTTCTTACTGGTGGGCGCCGGGTATAGGTGCTGCCGCCAGCAGTTTGGGTGAAGTCATAATGTGGGCTACCACCAAGCAGCCTTTCCTGATGGGAATATTAGTCTCAGTAATTGTGGGTATGGCGCTTACGTTACCTATCAGTTCTGCTGCCATCTGTGCAGCATTGAGCCTGACTGGATTGGCCGGAGGGGCCGCACTTGCAGGATGCTGCGCCCAGATGGTGGGATTTGCAGTTCTGAGTTTCCGTGAGAACCGATGGAACGGCATCATCTCACAAGGATTAGGCACAAGCATGCTGCAGATGGGCAATATCGTAAAGAATCCCAGAATATGGATTGCGCCTACCCTTGTATCGGCCATAACCGGTCCTATTGCAACGTGCCTTTTCAAACTTGAAATGAACGGACCTGCCATTGCATCGGGTATGGGCACCTGCGGTCTTGTGGGTCCGATAGGCGTTTACACAGGCTGGATGTCTGAAATAACAGCCGGTTTACGCACCTCTATCACAGCAACAGACTGGACCGACCTCATCGCAATAAGCATAATAATACCTGCCATCCTGACTATAATAATAGGTACTCTGATGCGCAAAGCCGGCTGGATCAAAGACGGCGATCTCAAGCTCGACTGACGCGAGCTGTACGCATTGCGTTGAGGACGGCCAGGACGGTAACGCCTACGTCGGCAAAGACGGCCATCCACATGGTGGCAAGGCCGGGGATGGCAAGCAGGAGTACCAGAACTTTGATGCCGATGGCGAACCAGATGTTCTGCTTGGCTATGCGGATGGTGCGGCGGGCTATCTTGATGGCAAGTGCTATCTTGGAGGGTTTGTCATCCATCAGGACCACGTCGGCAGCCTCAATTGCCGCATCAGAGCCCAGGGCTCCCATTGCTATGCCGATGTCGGCGCGGGTAAGTACAGGGGCGTCGTTGATGCCGTCACCTACAAATGCAAGCGTTCCGTCTGCAAGCAGTTTCTCAACCTCACTGACCTTATCGGCGGGGAGTAACTGGGCGTGATACTCATCAACGCCTACCTTAGCGGCCACGGCAGCGGCAACAGTCTGCTGATCACCTGTAAGCATCACAGTCTTGCTTACACCGGCATCCTTAAGCGCGGCAATACCCAGAGCGGAATCCTCCTTGATGCGGTCTGATATGACAATGTGACCGGCATACTCGCCATCTATTGCCACATGGATAATGGTGCCGGCATGATGGCATGGACGCCACTGGGCACCCACTTTCTCCATCAGTTTGCTGTTGCCCACAGCCACGCGGCGGCCGTTTACCGTAGCCAGCACTCCGTGACCGGCGGTCTCCTCAACATCGGCTATAACACAGTCATCCTGCTCATTAGGATAAGCGTTGCGCAGAGCCATTGCAATGGGATGCGTGGAATGACGCTCCACATGGGCGGCCAGATGCAGCAGTTCATTGTCATCAATCATCTGCGGATGCACGGCAGTAACCTCAAACACGCCCTCGGTAAGCGTTCCGGTCTTGTCAAATACCACCGTCTTAACATTAGCCAGTTTGTCAATCAGGTTGGAACCCTTAATAAGGATACCCTTGCGTGATGCACCGCCCAGGCCGCCAAAGAACGTGAGCGGGACCGATATCACCAGAGCACACGGGCAGGAAACTACCAGGAACAGCAGGCCGCGATATATCCACGATGCCCAATCACCCGTAATCAGTCCGGGTATTACAGCCACAAGCACTGCCAGACCCACTACGATAGGCGTATAGACACGCGCAAACTTTGTAATGAAGCTCTCGCTGCGGCTCTTGCTCTCTGCAGCGTTCTCAACTAGATCAAGGATTTTTGAAACCGTTGACTCCGCAAATGCCTTGGTGGTACGCACCTTGACCACACCGCTCAGGTTCACGCAGCCTGACAGAATCTCATCACCCACCATGATGCTGCGGGGCACGCTCTCACCCGTCAGCGCAACGGTATCAAGACTTGAACTGCCGTTTACCACGACTCCGTCCATCGGCACTTTCTCACCCGGACGTATCACAATTATCTCACCCGGCTTAACGGTATCAGGAGCAACCGTAAACAACTCTCCGTCACGCTCCACGTGCGCAATATCAGGGCGAATATCCATAAGATGCTGAATGGATTTGCGGCTTCGCCCCTCGGCCAACTCCTCAAACATCTCACCTATCTGGAAAAACAGCATTACAAACACAGCCTCGGCAAACTGCGTTTCAGCGCCCGGCATGAATCCAATTGCAAGGGCGCCTATAGTGGCTATGCTCATAAGGAAATCCTCACTCAGCGCCTCGCCGTGAATAAGCCCCTCAAGCGCCTCCTTCAAGGTTTCCCAGCCCACAATCAGATAAGGAACCAGGAACAGCAGCAGATACTGCCAGTCCTGCCAGGCGGTCATATGTTCAATGACCGATGCAACAATAAGCAGGACCGATGCAGAAATAATCTTTACAATGCGTCCGCGTCCCTCCTCTTCTTCATCGTGGTGATGATGCTCATGCTCATGATGGTGCTCATGACCGTGTTCATGCTCGTGATGATGACCGTGCTCACAGCACTCGTTCTCATGATGGTGATGTTCGTGTATCATATGCAGTTTCTTTTGATTTCTGCTGCAAAGGTACTGGACACCAAATGCAACCCGGTTGCAAAAAAGAAGGTTCACTCAAAGGAGCGAACCTTCAATAAACGGCATCATAAAACCGTACTCTCTGAGAAGTAGTGGTCCCTGATGGGCTTGCGCACCGTCTTACCGCCAAGCGTCACGGTCTGCTCAAGTCTGATATCGGCCGATGAAGCACCCACTTTTACAACAAAACTGCCCGGAGCAATGTTCCATTGGCGCTTTCCGTCATTGCTGTAATAACCCAGCTGCTCGGTATAGAGTTTAACCTGAACGGTCTTGCTCTCGCCCGGCTGCAATGACACCCGCGCAAATCCCTGCAACTGTATGGGGCGTATATTCTGGCTGTCAGTAGTGGGTGACAGATATATCTGAGCCACTTCATCAGCCGCAACGCTGCCGGTGTTCCTTACCGTAAATGAAACGGTTAGAGACTCATCGGTTGTACGGGCATCGGCCACATTCAGATCACTGTACTGGAATGTGGTATAACTCAAACCATAGCCGAAAGGCCACTGCACACGCGAATCCTGTTTGACGGAACGGTTGTAACAGATGGGCTCATACAACTCCGTGTTGGGATAACTCACAGAGAGTTTGGCCGATGGAGACACATAACCGTAAAGAATATCGGCAACGGCGTGACCGCCTTCCTCGCCGGGATACCAGGCCTGGATTACCGCGGCGCAACGCTCAGCCAGCCCTGACACCACCTGTGCACGGCCGCCGAACATTACCAGCACCACCGGCTTACCGGTCTTAATCAGTTCCTCAACAAACTGTTCCTGCTTGCCCGGCAAACGCAGTCCCATGCGGTCACGGTTCTCACCGCACAGCATCACGTTCTCACCCATAGCGGCAATGATCACATCAGCTTTAGCGGCCAATGCCAAAGCCTCTTTCTTATCAGCCACCTCACCTGATTGTACCATGCGGTGCAGTATATACCAGTCCCAGGCACGCTCGTCGCCGTCCTCGCGGTACTTGGTCTCAAGTTCCTCAGTCCAGTCACAGCCGCGCGAGTACATTATGTTGGTACCGAACGGCTTGCGGTTATTCATACCCTCCAGAAGTTTCACAATGTGAGGCTGATCCTGGTCGGCAATATCCTCAACCCTTTTCCAGAAATATGACATGGCGGGATAGGTGTAATCGCCGCACATAGCCCAGATAGAGTTGGCATTGGGGCCCGTTACCAGTATGTTCTTAACATCCTTAAGCGGCAGTATGCCGTTGTTCTCAAGCAAAACCACAGACTGCGATGCTATATCATATGCAGCACGACGCTCCTCAGGGGTATCCAGAATGATATTCTCATCGCTGTAGAGATACGGATTCTCATCAAACAGGCCTGAACGGAATTTCTGGCGCAGCACATCCTTCACGGCACGCTCAAAAGCCTCAGGCTTGGCCAGCCCCTTGTCCAACGCCTCCTGCAGGTTGCGGTAATCACTCCCTTCAGGAAAATCCACATCGTTACCGTTGTTTATTGCCTCGGCAGCCTTTGCAGCAGAACTGTTCCTGCCGGGAATCTGACCGATGGCCGTATAGTCACTCACCACCATACCGTCAAAACCCACATAGTCACGCAGTATGTCAATCAGAATCTCACCGTTAGCCACGCAGTTGGTTCCATGAACGGCATGATATCCGGGCATCACTGTCCTTCCGCCCGCCAGACGGATAATGGTCTCATGAGGCAAGAGTATCTCCTCCATGAGTTCCTTCTCAGGAGCATCTCCGCCACCGCCATAACCCAGATAATGTTTGGAGCAGGCGCCTACACCCTTTGTCAGGTCTCCCTGCTGCAGGCCACGCACAAATGCGGTACCCATCACGGCACTCAGATAAGCGTCCTCACCGTATGACTCCTCAAGGCGGTTGAAACTGGGAGTACGGCATACGTCAACCATCGGTGACAAAGCCAGGATTCCGCCCATCTTGCGCATCAGCCTTCCGGTCTGCAGAGTCTTGAGTTCCGCCAACTGCGGATTGAATGAACCGGCCTGCCCTATCTGCTGCGGATAGACCGTAGCGCCAAGAGTATTGATTCCTGACAGCACCTCCTCATGGAACAGCGCCGGAATACCGTTGGGAGTATTGTTCATAAGCCACTCCTGCAGTTGGGCCACACGGTCACGCAAATCATTGGGATCACGCGGCTGCTGCAGAGCGAACTGTGAGAAATGCCCTATTCCATAAGGTATCAGTTTACTGCATTGAACCGTATCCAGTTTGCCCTGAGCGTCAAAGAGCACGTCCATATACATACTCTTGAGTTGCGCAATACGCTCCTGTTGAGGCATTCTGTCATACAGGCGGTCTATCTTTTTCTCCAAATCATTCGCATTGTCACATCCTGTAAGCGTGACAGCAGCACATAACAGGCATTTGGTCAGTAATTTCATTCCTTTCATATCTATTTAAGCGAACCGGTTTTACGGAAAGCGTCCAGTTTCTGGAAACAGTGACGGTTAATTATCTCCTGCAGTTCTCGGTCAAAATTATGCCTGATCTCTATTTCAGGTCCGAACATAAAGCACTCGCCGTTATCCTTGGTGTACGGATGCCACTCAGGCAGGCCCTCAACATTGGGATTGCCCGTGTGCGCAAAGTTAGCCCATGACTGCGCCATACGGTCAGCCAGCAGCAGATCACTCTCTGACGGATTGGGCAGGTCACGGCCTGCATGATGCAGGGTATTGAAACAGAAATTGAGTTCCGCTCCATGGGCCGATACATGCGTAGAGGGCGATTTCCACGTGAACATATAATTATATACAGGAGCCTTCTTTGAGGCCGATGCTGCATCGGCCGTGATTACCGTCTTGGCGCGGAACAGGTTGTCTATTGACGGCAGGTCCTGGGGAATATAATCGGGCCACGCCTTTGCCAGTGCGGCAGCGTAGGCATCGGTCTCGTCAGCGAACGTACTGCGGACGGCATCCTTGGCCTGGTCAAGAGTCATCTCACGGTTGTACTGGCCACGCTGCAACTCATTGAATGTAGAACCTATAACAAGAGGTATGTCACTTGAAATCTCGGCAAATCCATCTTGAAACGGCTGTTGCAAAAGCACCTCACCGTCAGGTACGGGACCGAATCCCCACATGATGGGAGTTCCGGGAGTGCGTACCAGCCCTCTTGCAGAGAGCGCGCGCTGACCGGCCTGATACAGTTTGTCATACGGAACGTCCTTTATCCTGTCCGGCTCATTATGCGGTATACCGAGTTCATCCAGAACAGCCAGGCCAAGTTCCTCGGTCATTGACTTGTTATTCACGTTCAGGATAGTGCCGCTCATGATAATGGCCTTATGGAACAGCCCTTTGGCCGATGGCATGCACATCAGCGTGCCCACCTTGCCGCCACCGCCTGACTCACCGAATATTGTAACGTTATCAGGATCACCGCCAAACTTGCTGATGTTGTCACGCACCCACTCCAGAGCCTTGACGGCATCCATCATGCCTACATTCCCGGAGTACTTGTACTTGGGATCACCTGTGGCTGACAGATCCAGGAATCCTATTATATTCAGTCTATGATTCAGGCTGACAACCACCACATCCTTCTTTGCCAGGCACATACCCGGATTCCAGGCCGATGTTCCCGAGTCAAAGCCACCTCCGTGGCACCAGAACATGACCGGTTTCTTGCCTTTGGTATTTGTAGTCCATACGTTCAGCACGCAGCAGTCCTCGGCACTGCCCGGCTGGATCCGGCCGCTCTGAAATGACTGGGGGCCCCACTCTGTGCAATCCAGTACGTCATTCCATTTCTCAACCGGAGCAGGAGGCATGCACCGCTCCGCCCTGGCATACGGAATACCCTTGAACGCCATCGTTCCCTCCTCATCAAATCCACGCACGGGACCATTGGTGGTCTTAATAACAAACGGATCACTCTGGCAATTTGCCATCATTGGAATCACTGCTAACAGGTAGAATAAAATCCTTTTCATATTTTAATCAACATTTACCGCAAAGATAGAAAATAGTGCAATTGATGCAATTGGGGACAGTCCCCTTTTGCACTTTATTCACTATCTCTTTCTCAACAACACGTTCATCTACATCAATGCTATCGCGCAAGCCTATCTCCTCCACATTGATGAAATCAAGCAAGTATGAGTCTTTAAACATCACTACAGCTTTTTTCATCATTGCGGAGTTTGAGATTGTCTGGTGAAAATTGCTTGGCATATGTTGCTGATTATTGTAGGCATCAGCCTTGATAATCTGTTTTAACGAATCTATTGAAAGATGTTCTTCGGCGGTACGATGAATGTAATAATAGCGGGCATTTAATGTTTTAACACCCGTAAAAATCTCCACGTGATGCGAAAATGGTATTTTGAAAAAATCTTCAACTGGAAAATCTGTAATATTTGATATTTGAATATTATGATGAATATCGATACACCCTACACGATCTGTTGAAATTGAAGATTTATTTATGACATCTTTACCTATTGACGTCTCTAATTCGGCAAGCACACTTGCCGGTTTTACTAATTCGTCCGTTGCGACGGACGAATTGGCATCTAATAATATCCAATTGTCATAAAATAATCTCATTTTCTTTAGGCTTGTGGCAGAAAAACCTCTCAACCCCGGCAACTCCCTGCGCAACTGATTGCTTATGGTTTCCAAAGCGCCAGTACCCCAAACGCCCTTACGCGTATGCTGGGAAACGTACTTTCCTATGCCGAAATACACAGCCAACTGAATACGATTAACACCCTTTGATGCTTCATATTGCCCCTGCAATATAGCAGTTTTAATGTCTTCCACGGCTTGCCGTAGATCTTGTGTTAAATTAGTCATAAATCAAACAAGTATAATTAAGTTAAACATGATATCAATAACAAAGGGGAGGTACAGACTAACGCTTTGGTTGGCTGGAACTCCCCTTTGGCATTAGATATGGCAAAGATAACACATTTTGAAAAATGTGCCAACTTGGTTTAGGCTTAAGACAAAAAAGTGACAACCAAATTCAGCACTTTACCAAGTTTTTCTTTCAGCATGCCAAAGTCTGCCAACTTACAAAACACCCCTATTGTATTATTTGTACTTTTTTGCTATTTTTGTAAAAGAATGAGTGAGTTTGACGAATATATCAGGCAGGGTGAGCAAGGCCCTAAAGAGAAGGCGCTTGCCTGGCAAACAGCCATAGGACTACAGGATGTTGATGGCCTCAAGCCTTCAGAGTATCTGCTTGATACCGCCAAGCGTCATATAGAGGGCGATATTACCATTGATGAGGTTAAGGGACTGCTTGATTCCTACTATAAGTCAAAGGAGGGCAGGCTGTTATCAGATAAAGAACGTACTGAGGAGGCCGATAAGGTTTCGGCCAGAATTACGGAACTGCTGCAGGAAAATACGTTCGCTTTCAACCCGCTGGAATATAAGCGCATTCACAAGCGCCTGTTTGAGGGTATTTTCAAGTTCGCAGGCCAATACAGGACTTATAACATATCCAAGCAGGAATGGGTGCTGAATGGGGCATCGGTCTTGTATAATCCGTTTGAGAATCTGGCCGAAACTCTTGAGTATGATTTTGAGCAGGAACGCAAGTATAATTATAATGCTGCATCTACTGATCAGTCAATTGCTCATATCGCGGCCTTTACAGCAGGCTTGTGGCAGATTCATCCTTTTGGAGAGGGCAACACCCGTACTACAGCGGTGTTCCTGATCAAGTATTTGCGCTCTTTTGGCTTTGCCGTCTCTAATGACCTGTTTGCCGCACACTCCTGGTATTTCCGCAATGCTCTGGTCCGGGCGAACTACACCAATAGAGAAAAAGGTATTGCTCCCGATATTTCTTTCCTGGAGATGTTCCTTAGAAATCTGGTGCTTGGTGAGCAGCATGAACTTAGGAACCGTGACCTTCATGTTGATGCTCAAAGTGAAAATGAGAATAATTCAAAGTGCAAAAATTGCACTTTGAATTGCACTTTGGAAGAGTTGGCTGTCCTTCAATTCATAAAAGATAATCCCAAGGCTACTCAAGAAATGATAGCCAAACACATAAACAGATCCCAGCGTACAGTTAAGTCTATGACTATTCGTCTTACTGAAAAAGGCCTCCTTGTCCGTAAGAACGGCAAGCGTGACGGTTGGTGGGAAACCGTCAACTTAGTTTAGTCGTAAGACAGTAATCTGACAACCAAAATCAGCACTTTACAATAACCCGTCAACTTGGTTTAGTCGTAAGACAGTAATCTGACAACCAAAATCAGCAAATTACAAGCACTTCACAGCACTTTACACAGGAGCAAGGCTCGGAGATGGTTCGTAGATGAGACGTAGATGGCTCGGAGATTAGCGGTAAGAGATGGGGGCGGCTGGGACTTGGATGATTGAAAATAATTCACCATCTTTACGGAGCCTAATAAATGCCTGTTCGCAAATGTTGTTCAATCAATTCTTCTATAAAGCTACATTTGGGGAGTTTATTGATGCATCGTCAATAGATGTATTTATTTATGCAAATATAATTAACTACTTGAGGAGAAAATAACATATATGAAGCTTGTTGAAGGTGTTTATGAATCATTAATCAGCACAGCCATTGCTGAGAAATTGCAGCGAGACTTTCCTGATAGCAGTTATCATATAGAGAAAGAACCGATAGACAGTGCCGAATCGCACACGATGTTGGCGCAGTATCTTGCTGATATCGTGTCTGTTGTCCTAAAGGAATATTTTCGCGACAAGAAAGAGGCTGTGACTATCAGCAAACAGGTGGAATGTGTCAACAGGATTCTTCACTTTATTGAAAACGAATGGCAAGTGACAGCCCTTAAGGACGATATGCTCACCAAAGAAGATGAGACGAACTTCCTGAGGGCTATCTATAGCAAGACAGGATACTCTGAGGAACAAATAAAACACAAAGCCCAGATACATCCGGAATCGGGCTATAGGGTGAGCAATCTCTTTACTGGAACCAATGGTCTTTCAATTGATGAGGAAATCAAAAAGGACATTCAAACGGCCGACAGTATTGACCTAGTTGTCTCATTTATCAAATTCTCAGGTCTTAGGCTCATCTATGACGAACTGAAGAGATTTATAGCAAAAAAAGGTTCCAAATTGCGTATTCTAACAACAACCTATACAGGGGCGACTGATGTGAAGGCGGTAAAATGGCTGATGGACTTGAAAGAATTAGGCGACGTTGAGATAAAAGCTTCATTTAATAAGGATGACGAACGCCTTCATGCAAAAGCTTATATTTTTAAGCGTGAGAATGGATTTGATACGGCCTACATTGGTTCCTCGAACATCTCACGTTCAGCGTTGACAAAGGGGTTGGAATGGAATATGCGTGTGACCAATGTGGAGAATCCTCATATCATTCGTTCTACACAAGCTACGTTTGATTCATATTGGAATAATGCAGCATTTGAGTCTTTAGAGACTGATGAGGATCTCAAGCGTTTTGCACAGGCTATTGATGAGGCTCGCCATAAGACATCAAACGTTGATGGGCCAGAAGTCGTTACCCGTTTTGTTCGCAAGACCCATCAGGTGAAGGTATTGGAGAAACTACAATACGAACGAGAGAAGCGTAATAACTATAAGAATTTGATAATCGCAGCAACAGGCACAGGCAAGACTGCTATATCGGCCTTTGACTATAAAGATTTCAACCAGCAGTTCAAGAGAGAAAACGGTCGAGAGGCTCGTCTATTGTTTATAGTTCATCGTGAGAAAATATTAAAACAGGCTCGGAGTACCTATCGTTCGGTAATGGTGGATGGTAACTTTGGCGAAATATGGACTGGCAATATCAAGCCTTCGTATAGCAGTAACCTCGACCATCTCTTTATCACCATCCAAACATTAAACAACCACATTGATGAACTGAGTGATTTTGGTGCAGACTATTATGACTACATTGTGCTCGATGAGGTTCATCATAGCCAGGCAGACTCTTATAGAAAGTTGTTCAGCGTATTCCGCCCAAAAATACTTATTGGTTTGACGGCAACGCCAGAACGTATGGATGGAAAGGCTATCACCCCAGACTTCAATGACAGGTTCTCTGCAGAGATAAGATTGCAAGAGGCACTTAATCAACAGCTACTTTCTCCATTTGCTTACTTCTGTGTTACAGATGATACAGTTAATCTGAGTCGCTTGGTATGTAGTGCTGATGGCAAATATGATGTCAAGCAACTTGAAGCACAGTATGTTGGCAATATGGATCGCTTCGGGAAAATACAGGATGCCATCAATCGCTATATCACCGCACCACAAGACTGCAAAGCTGTATGTTTCTGTTGTTCGATAGCTCATGCTGAATGGATGGCTGCCATGTTCAATGCCACAGGCTATAAGGCAGCCTCTGTGACATCAAAGAACGGCAGCGAACTCGATGACTACTCAGAGCAACTGGCCCAAGGGAAGATTAACTATCTTTGTGTAGCAGATATCTTGAATGAAGGTATTGACATTCCTGAAATCGACACTGTACTCTTCCTGCGTCCTACAGAATCGCTCACAATTTTCCTTCAGCAATTGGGTCGTGGTCTCCGTTTGGCTGATGGGAAAACAGAATTGACAGTACTTGACTTTGTGGCACAAGCAAATGCCAAATACAATTACGAGAGTCGCTTCCGTGCTCTAATTGGCCCGTCAAACACTACCGTTAAACAACAGGTGGCTAATGGCTTTACGTTGATTCCACGTGGTTGCAGTATCAATATGGAGCTGCAGGCACAACAATACATTCTCAATAACATCAGCGAATGCATATTCAATCTGCGTCGTTTGCGTCGTGAAGTGGAGCTTTTTGAGCATGAAACAGGACAGGCTCTGACGTTGAAGAATTTCATTGAGAACTTTTCTTTAGATTGGAGGCTCATCTATAAATCACCTGGCTCATGGACAGAATTGAAGCATCAGGCAGGTATTAACGTAAGAGGGTATGAACGAACAAATGAGGTTATTAACATGGAGAATGGCCTCGCACGATTATACCATACCAACTCTACCGATTACCTGCTTTATATCCAACGACTGACAGATAATAGTTTCAAACTTGTATCATCTAGTAAGCGAGAAGATATTTTCAAACTCTGTTCTATTATACCATCTGCTATGATCAATTGTCGACATACAATACGAAATACGGTCGCCATTTTAGGACCGAAGATGAGGCCATTCAAGCCTTGAACAACTACCCCTACTTCAAAGAAGAACTGCAAACATGCGTAGAGCTCCGCCTTTCACAACTGTTCCAAACAACGCGGTGGGTAACTATTGGAGATGTTGAATTGGAGTTGTATGGCTGTTATTCTGCAGACGAGATTCATTTGATGTTTGAGGGTAATGTGCGTCGTGGTAATATTCTTGGTACGCAGTATCTGCAAGAACAGAAAGTAGCACTTGTATTTGTTTCAACTAACAAGTCGGACAAGGATTATTCACCCTCTACGCTCTATCAAGACTATGCCATCAGCGAGCGTCAGTTCCATTGGCAGTCCAAGCATGATGTCCGAATACAGAGCAATGATGGTCAGCGTATTATTCATCAGCGTGAGAATGGTTGGAAATATTTACTTTTCGTAAGAGATCGTAAACGTGATGAGTTTGGCTTTACGAATGCTTATTATTTCCTTGGTGAGATGGAATACGAATCCTCTCATGGTGAATGTCCCATGAATGTTATTTGGAATATGAAATATGATATTCCAGGCAATATCCTAGAACTCACAATGGCAGTATAATGAAGATATGAAACAAATTAAAGTTGTAGCAGCAATAATACATGATGATGAGGGTCGCATCTTTGCCACCCAGCGCGGATACGGTGAGTTCAAGGACTACTGGGAGTTTCCTGGCGGCAAGATGGAGCCGGGAGAATCGGCCGAAGAGGCCCTAAAGCGCGAGATATGGGAGGAACTGGAGACCCGTATAGAGGTTGAGCGTTTTGTAACTACTGTGGAGTATGACTATCCGGCTTTTCATTTGACTATGCACTGCTACTGGTGCCACATTGAAAGCGGCAGCCTCACGCTGAAAGAGCATGAAGCGGCACGCTGGCTTGACCGCGAGCACTTACAAAGCGTGAACTGGTTACCTGCTGATTTGTTTCTATTGGACTTTTTAAAGGATATCAAAAATACAAAGGACTATGATTGACCAGATTATTGAATACAACAAGGAGTTTGTGGCCCGCAAGGGGTATGAGAGGTATCTTACGGACAAGTATCCGGATAAGAAACTGGCGGTGCTGTCTTGCATGGATACCAGGCTTACTGAACTGCTGCCGGCGGCGCTGGGGCTTAAGAACGGCGATGCCAAGATTATCAAGAATGCAGGAGGCTTGGTTATCTCCGCTTTTGACTCTGCTATGCGTAGCCTGATTGTGGCAATCTATGAGCTGGGCGTGCAGGAGATTATGGTGGTGGCGCACTCTCACTGCGGGGCCTGCCACATGAGTTATGACCACTTTCACCACCAGATGCTGGACCGCGGGGTTACCGATGAGACTCTTGAGACTATACGCAAGTGCGGCATTGACCTGGATACCTGGCTAGAGGGGTTCAAGGATACGCCCACATCGGTCAGAAACACGGTGAAGACCATTAAAACTCACCCGCTGGTACCTAATGATATTGTTGTGCGCGGGTTTATTATTGACTCTGAGACCGGTGCCCTGGAGGAAACTGAATAAACGGCACAGGAACGCAGTCCCTTTGTGTCAATTACGGAGATTGTGTATCTTTGAGAACGTATGACACAGGTGGTCATTGCAATATTCCTGTTGAGCATAGGGGCCAGTTTTGTGCAGCGCACAACGGGCTTTGGGTTTGGCATCTTCATCATGACGATACTGCCGTTTTTTATGCCAACATACGGTGAGGCTACAACGCTGTCGGGAATGCTGGCTATCACTACATCGGCTGTCATTGTGTGGAGGTTGCGGAGCTTTGTGACCTGGCATCGGCTTCGGCTTATTTTGCTGACATTCATTATCGTATCAACATTTGCTGTCTTCACGTTGAAGTGCATTGAAGACCATATCCTGAGGCAGATTCTTGGTGTGGTGCTTATACTTATAAGCATCTATTTTGCAGCGTTCAGTCAAAAGATAAAGTTACCCACTACAAAACGGGTACAGGTGGGTGCCGGAACGTTGAGCGGACTGATGGGCGGATTCTTTGGCATGCAAGGTCCGCCTGCCGTGCTCTACTTTATCCAGTCAGAGCCTACCAAGGAGCACTATATGGCAATGGCGCAGACCTATTTCCTGATTGGCAACGTGATGATGACCTTTGTCCGGGCATACAATGGTTTTCTGACCACAACCGTACTGACGGATTATTGTTTCGGGCTTGGCGGTGTGATTATGGGCACCAGTTTGGGTACCTATGTCTTCAAGCGCATTCCCAACCGCTTTTTCCGATACATTGTCTATGCATATATAGGCATAAGCGGTGTGATTATCCTGATATCGTCATGAACGGTGGCCTTACCCCTCTCATGGACAAAGAGGGAAAACCAAGGTTCTTTGTCAGAACGGTGTATCAAAAGTTGATTATGTTTTAGAAGAAAAAGCAGCCATTTATGGTTATGTTTTAGAAAAATATCAGGCAAAAGTTGGTTATGTTTTAGAAAGAATCTATCTTTGAAGCACTCTAAACGCGGCTTTGAGTCGCATAAAGGTGCGATAATATCAAGCTCCGCAACCGTCTGATTATAAAAGGAGACAAATCCGGAATTTGCGTAGTTCAGTCTATTTGCGTCGGTGAGTCTTCTTTTTTTCTTTTATACATGGTATTAGCCGCCAGTTCATATATCTTTGAGGCCGTATGAATATTGAGGATTACAGAGAGTTCTGCCTGTCACTGGGGGCAGACGTTGAGGAGAAGCTGCCGTTTGCGGGGTTCAAGGGCGGCGACAGCGTGTTGGTGTTTTATGTACACGGTCATATGTTCTCTTACCTGGACTGCGATGAATATACATCGGTAGGCCTTAAATGCCAGCCGGAGCGTATTGAGGAACTTAAGGTGCAGTATGACTGCATAGGTACGGCCAGCCACATGAGTCCCAAGCATTGGATTGGAGTCAATCCGGACTGTGGCCAGGATGAACTGCTCCGGGAACTCACCCGGAACTCCTACGAGATTGTGAAAGCAAAGTACAAAGCAAAGAAACTATGAGTACCATTGGGGATGGTTGACTTCGTCGAGCTAAACCTTCTCTTTGGCACTATTTGGTGACAATGGGGACACATATCTTTTAGCGTGCGGTCATCGGCCCCACTTTTGAGTTGGAAGGTTGCCGGGAATTTGCTATATTTGCAGTATCTGATACCTGAGGGTGTTCCGCTGGGCTTTGGTGTCGGGTTGGGATGTCCTCTTGTTTTTGATATCATGATGTATAACCTAATTAATACTTGTTTGTTATGACATTGAAAGACATTCTTAGTCCTAAGTACAATGATGCTGTCCATCAGATTAAGGCAGCTATTTTGCAGAGTCAGTCAAAGGCTCTTGCTAGTGTTAACCAGGAGCAGCTTGCTCTTTACTATAGCATCGGCCGGTATATTTCCTATAATACCAGAAAGGGGTATTGGGGTAAAGATGCTATTGCTACTATTAGTAAGCAGTTATCAATCGAGATGCCTGGGCTCAAAGGATTCTCTTCTCGTAATTTGAAATATATGAGAGCTTTCTATGAGAAATGGAAATGTTTGGACGCCAATTCGCCAGTCGCAACTGATGAAATGCAAAAAAATGTAAATTCGGCAGACGCGTCTGCCGAATTGGGCTCAAACACCATTACAGCAAACATTAATCATTTAGATATACCCATTGCTGCCTTTTTTAGCATCAGTTTCTCTCACCATATTTTGATACTATCAAAAACCAACTCTATCCAGGAACGTTATTACTATGTACAATTATGCGCTGACTTAAAATTGAGTCATGAAAAACTGACACGCATAATCGCAGAGGATGCATACCACAATCAAGGAAAGATGCCAAACAATTTCAGCGCAGCTATTCCTGATGACAAACAAGCATTCAAAGCGATTCAGATGTTTAAGGATGAATATCTGCTTGACTTTATCAATGTTGAACAGTTAGGACAGCGCGAAGAGGATATTGATGAACGTGTAATAGAAAATGAGATTGTACACAATATCAGGAACTTCATAATGACTTTTGGTAAGGGTTTTGCGTATATCGGAAACCAAGTTCATTATGATAAACTTGGGCATGACAGCTGGATTGATTTGCTGTTCTTTAATAGAATTCTACGATCACTTGTTGTGGTTGAACTTAAAAAAGGATCTTTCAAACCAGGTTATTTGGGACAACTCTCCCACTATCTTCACATCCTTGATGATGATGAGAGGATTGAAGGTGAGAACCCACCGTTAGGCATTATTTTGTGCAAAGATGCCGATAAGACTTTTGTGGAATACGTTCTCCAGGATTACCAGCGCCCAATGGGAGTTGCTACATATAGAGCTAATCAGGAAAAGCTCAAGCAACTGCTTCCGGATGAGGAAGAAATGAAGAAGTTGCTGTAGCCATTTTATTGACGTCAATAAGATGATAAACTTGAAATGCCAAAATGGCATCTCAAGTTGGGCATATACAATTGGGGACTGTCCCCTTTTGTACTAAAAATCACAGATATCACAAATATTTGCTTACTTTGTATGCATCAGTAAAAGGAACAAGCTTATGCTAATATTTGAAACATTAAAAAAGGACGAAATCAAGGAGGCCTCCCAGCTGGCCGCCAGAGCATATTTTGATTATATCTACATAACCATATTTTTCCCTAGTGTTAAGGAGCGGCAAAGGGGTTTGGCCCGATTCCTGGCAATAAACAGGAAGGGAAACTATAAGGGCTCGCATATGTTGACCGCACGTCTGGACGACCGGATGGTGGCCGAGGCGGCGCTTGAGCCACCAGGCTACAAGCAGCCATCGGTACTCAAGTTCATACTGAGCGGTTATCTGAAGATGTATTTCCTTACCAACTGGAAGCATCTGCATGCTTTCCTGGCCAAGGATCAGGAGGCCGGTACCCCATGTCATGATTATCAGAAAAAATATCCCGATGTATGGTACCTGAGTATGATTGAGGTTGATCCCTCGTTTCACAACCAAGGCATCGGCACTGAGTTCCTGTCGTATCTGGAGGATTACGTTCGCCGGCACGGGGGTAAGACTATGGTACTGTTCACCAACAACCGGGAGAACCTGAGTTTCTACACAAAACGCGACTACCAGGTGTTCAATGAGTTTGAGATTACCCATAACGGTCAAACCATGGGCAACTGGAGTCTTAAGAAATTGCTGTAGCCATTGGGGACTCTTTGGCTACTTTTGGTGACAATGGGGACACACCTCTTTTAGCGTGCGGTCATCGGCCCAGATTCTGAATCCAACGGATAACGAATCGGACTCCGGCACTGAAAAGGCCCGGGCCTAAGCCGCAGTAGAACCAGGCGATGAAGGTTCGGGGCACTTGCGGGATACGTTTGAGGGTTATTCCCAGGGTTATCATGAAGGCTATGATTATGTAGCCTTTTAAACTAAAGGTCTTAAATATGGATGTGCGGGGCTCGGGCATGGACTCTATTCGCTCGGAATATTTGCGCACTATGCTCGTAAACATCAAGTAGAATCCCGCAAAGACTATGGCGGAGAGCAGGAAATGCCACCACACAGCATCAATCTGCCTGTAGGAGCCCACTCCTATCAGGCCGATCTTGGTTCCGATGGCCATCCATAGGATGCCGTTAACCATTATCAAATGCCGCGTTGCTATTTTCAACATAATCACAAAGATATCACAATTGTACTATTTTTGTACATTCGTAATCGTATTTGGTATTAAGCGATGAGATATACTGTATTTGTGATATCGGTCATAATTACGCTGCTATTGGGCGGGTGCCGGGGGAGTGAGCCTGAGCGCATATCGGCCCAAATGGCTTATGAGGGGGTTAGTAATTATTGCCATAACGAGTTTGACTGGAGCGTGGCACAGGAGAATCCGGCCATTATGTATGTGGCCATGGCTGACAGCACTGATTCTGTGTACAAGGTGGTGTTCCGCAGTTATACAGGTGCATTTACTTACTTCTACGTTGACAAGGCAAGCGGTTCCACAAGGATGGTGGAGTTTGTTCCGGCGCTGAATATTGAGAGTGAGGCCGGCTCAATCAACTTGCGGGATTATCTGAAGTAATTGTCATTTTTTGTATATTCGTAACCTGGAAAGACAGAAAATATGATATACATTATTATTCTACTATGCATTGCAGTTGCGGCGTTGGGGGCCGGTTGGGTTATCAGCAACAAGCGTAAGAACAACGATATTACCGAGCGTGACAAGTCAATCACCAGGCTGGAATCTGAACTGAATGCAGAAAAGCAGATGCGTCAGAATGACCGCGCAACGCATGAGCAGATGCTCAAGGACCTCAAGGAGAATCAGGCATCATTCATTAAAGCGGCTCAAGACGAACTTGCCGTGAGGAACAATGACCAGTTCAAAAAACATGAGGAGGCCCTCAGTCAGAAGGCGGCCGATGCCCTCAAAACCGTTACTGATGGCCTGAACAAGGACATCCGTGAGATGAAACAGTCTTTTGAGGCTAACAAGGAGGCTCAGATTGCACAAAGCGCTGCCATCAAGACAAAGATGGAGGAGACAGCCAGGCACATGACAAACTCCGCACTCTCCATAGGCAATCAGGCCGAAAATCTGGCCAACGCCATAAAGGGCAAGAACAAGATGCAGGGCATATTCGGTGAGACCGTCCTGGAGAACATGCTCAAGGCTGAAGGACTGCGTCTTGGAACAGACTATGACAAGGAGTTCTGGATACGTGACGATGAGGACGGCAAGCGTACCGTCAATGAGGACACCAAAAAGATGATGCGCCCAGACTTTGTGCTGCATTTCCCTGACGGTACAAACGTCATACTGGATTCAAAAGTGTCACTCACGGCTTTATCGGACTATTATGACGCCGAGACCGATGAGGAGCGCCAGGATGCCATGGAACGCAATGCGCAGTCGGTTTGGAACCATGTCAAGGAACTGGCCACCAAGAAATATCAGGACCATTTCAAGAAATACAAGACTCTGGAATATACCATTATGTTCATCCCCACCTGGGGTGCATATCAACTGGCAAAAGAGAGTGACCCCACCCTGTTTGCCAAGGCATTCAATGATTTCAAGGTGCTCATTACCACAGAGGAGACTCTGATACCTTTCCTTAAGATGGTAAACACCACATGGGTTCAGAGCGTTCAGATGGACAACATGGCAAAAATCATTGATAAGGCCACAATGATGGTTGAGCGTGTTGCCCTTTTCTGTGAAATGAACACCAAGTTGGGCGATCAGTTAAACGCTGCACTCAAGACCTATGAGGAGAACACCAACCGTCTTGTTGAAGGCCGGCAGAGCATTGTCAACGCCGCTCAGGATGTTGTGGAACTGGGTGTCAAACCCACCAAGAAAAAACTGCCCTCAGCAAAGCGGGCCATTGAGGAGACAGAAACAACCTGAATATCAGAAATAATACTATCTTTGTCAGACCAACAAACCAAATATGTTACGCAAAATCAGAATCTTACTGGCAGCACTGTTCCTGATTGGAATTACGCTGCTCTTTATCGGGATTGGACATAACTGGTGGGGATGGATGGCAAAACTGCAATTCCTGCCCTCACTGCTGGCCTTGAACCTTGTCGTTGTAATAGGTGTTTTGCTGCTCACATTGCTTGTGGGGCGCATCTATTGCTCTGTCATCTGCCCACTTGGAGTATTCCAGGATCTGATAATCTGGATTCGCCGCAAAGGTGAGAAACTCTTCAAAAAGAAGAAAACCCACAAGTTCAAATATCTGAATGAGCACAAATGGGTGCGCTACGGCGTGCTGGTCATCTCAATCATCTCACTTGTGGCAAGCGGCCAGATGCTGATAGCCCTGATTGCACCGTACAGCGCATACGGTCGTATTGTACGCTCAATAGTTGCAGCAAGCACCGGTTCCGTAACCCTGCCGCTGCTCATCACCGGCCTGATCACCCTGATTATAATCTGCGTGTGCGCCTGGATCTGGGGCCGCGAGTACTGCAACACCATCTGCCCCGTAGGTACAACGCTCAGTCTCTTTAGCCGTGTCTCACTGCTGCGCCCCGTCATTGATGAGAGCAAGTGCATCAACTGCGGCAAATGCGGACGTGACTGCAAGGCCGGTTGCATAGACACCAAGAATCACAAGATTGATTACAGCCGATGTGTGGATTGTTTTGACTGCATTGAGACATGTCAGGATAACGCAATAAGTTTCAGATACGTTGCGCCATGCAAATGTTCCGCCGGTAAAGAGGAGCCCGATAAGGTTGACCAGGGCCGACGCGCATTCCTTGTGACCGGTGCCGTAGTTGCAGCAAGTGCTGCAGCCCACGCACAGGACCATATGCACGGAGGTCTGGCTGAGGTTGTCGGCAAGAAGGATCCCGATCGGACTGAACGCCTGGTCCCATTCGGTGCCGGCAGTGTCAAGAGATTCTATGACCATTGCACCGCCTGCCAACTCTGCGTAAGCGCCTGCAAGAACCACGTGCTGCGCCCTTCATCGGATCTGGAGCATTTCATGCAGCCTTACATGAGTTATGAGAACGGTTACTGCCGTCCTGAATGCACCGCCTGCAGTCAGGTCTGCCCCGCCGGTGCAATCAAGCCAGTCAGCGTGGAGCAGAAACAGACCATCAAAATTGGTGTTGCCCATGTGAATCTGGACCTTTGCCTGCCAGCACAAGGCAAGGACAGTTGCGGCAACTGCGCATATCACTGCCCAAGCGGTGCCATACGTATGGTACGCCAGCAGGGCTCACGCAATCAGATTCCTACCGTTTCAGAGGACCGCTGCATTGGCTGCGGTGCATGTGAGAATCTGTGCCCCTCACGCCCCATCAGCGCCATCACAGTAAACGGACTATCCATTCACCACAATGCCTAAGACACTATGAAAAGAAGAGAATTCCTTAAATATATGGGAGCCGGCGCGGCAGCAGTTGCCCTTGATGCCTGCACCCCCGATGTTGCCAAGAAAGCCGGCAAGGCATCGACCTCAAACAAGGACCTGCACGGAGAGATGCTGCAGAACTATCCCGGCATTGGAGTGCTGGGGTACGGATGCATGCGCTGGCCGCAGAAACGCAATGAACAGGGCCGCAATGTGATTGACCAGGAAGAGGTTAACCGTCTGGTTGATTATGCCCTTGAACACGGAGTGAACTACTTTGACACGTCGCCCGTGTATCTGGGCGGTGACAGCGAGCGCGCCACTGCCGAGGCCCTGAACCGTCATCCGCGCGACAAATGGAAGATTGCCACCAAGATGTCAGTTTTCAATGCCACAACATATGAGGCTTGTGTGGAGATGTATCACAATTCGCTCAGGATATTCAAGACTGATTATCTGGATTACTACCTGCTGCACGGAATAGGCACCCTGAATGATTTCAACACCCGTTTCAAGGATACCGGAGCAATGGATTTCCTGCTTAAGGAACGTGAGGCCGGCCATATAAAGAACCTTGGATTCTCATTCCACGGCAATCAGGAGGGATTTGACCAGATTATTGCCCTGCATGAGCAGTATCACTGGGATTTTGTGCAGATACAGATGAACTATGTGGATTGGGAGCATCCCAACGGCCGCAATACCCGTGCCGATTATCTGTACGCTGAACTTGACAAGCGTGAGATACCCATCGTGATAATGGAACCTTTGCGCGGCGGAGCGTTATCGGACGTACCTGCACAGATTGCCGACCAACTCAAGGCACGTGAGCCCGAGCGCTCAATTGCATCATGGGCATTCCGATATGTGGGCAGTTTCCCGCGTGTGCTTACCGCACTGAGCGGTATGACCTATATGGAACACCTGCAGGATAATCTGGAGTCATTCCTTGATTTCCAGCCGCTTGATGATGAGGAGAAAAAGTTCCTGCTTGATGTTGCAGACCTGATGGAGGACTACCCGCTTGTAAAATGCACCGCCTGCAACTACTGCATGCCCTGCCCCTACGGCATCAACATACCCGGCATATTCAAGTTCTACAATGACAACATCACAGCCGATACATTCGTAAAAAGCAAGGAGCAGAAAGATTATGCCCGCAAGCGCCGCAAATACCTGCTGGCATACAATGAGGCCATACCCACCGTTCGTCAGGCCGACCACTGCATAGCCTGCCGCCGTTGCGAAAGGGATTGCCCGCAGAACATACGCATACCTGATGAACTGCGCCGCATCGACAAATACATCGAGAGCCTGAAACGAGAGACTATTCAGTAAAGAAACCTGAACTCGTCAAGGTAGAGCGTGGAGCCCGTTCCGCCGGTAAAATAGTCACCAAGCGCACTTGATGAGGCCACAATCACCACATACTTTGGCGTGCGGGCCGAACGGTAATCTATATTGATGGTGAATTTCACATAATCAGTCATGGTATGGTCAAACGTAACCTTGCCATAACCGATTATTTTTGGATCATTATCAATATCAACGAATGAATCCTCGGCCGGATCAACAGTAAACTGTTCATCCCAGTCAGTGAGCAGGACAAACACGTGACCGTTGTCAACTGAACCAATCCTGTTCTCATAGGGAGAGTTTGCATGGCTTATAGTTGCAGGCTGGTAGCAGGCATATCCTTCAAGCGCCTTGGGACGTAACGTAAACGGTATGCCCCACTTGAGCGAAGCATTCATGGTTGCCAGATTGGGTTTGCCCATCTGCCCCGTAAACAGACTGCCGGCGGCAAGTCTTTTTATGAACAGACGATCAATAAGTTGAGTCTGCAGTTTGATTGCATGCTTGCCTTTACCTTTTACGGCAGTAAAAACGCTGTCAGGCAGACAAGTAGGAAAGCCCATTGATTGCGTAGTTGAATTTGCGGAACCCCACACCTTTTTCTGTTCCGATGAAGCTTGCGGTCCGTAGCATACTTCATATCCCTTATCATCCTTGCTCCACAGGTCAAAGTTCATGTTGTAGAGTTGACCGTCGGCGGTAACGGCTGATTCATGGCTGTCAGGCTCCTGAATCTTTTCCTCAATGAAAAGATCATTACGCCATTCACTGCATGAAAGCAGAGCGGCAGCCGCGAGCAATTGAGCCAGTATCTTTCTCATATATCAGAAATGATACTGAACACCCATCCTCAGTCCCACCAGATTGGGTTTGAAACGTACAAACGTGTGTGACATCTGTCCGTCATCAGACTTGGTTGCTGTCTGGTCCTGCCAATAATATCCGGTCTCAAGTAACGGCAGAAGCACCTCAAAAGAGACATGCTCGGTCACATACACGCTGACACCAGGATACAGGCCGAAAGACAATTCATAGACATCGGCGTATGTACCCTCCTTGCCGCGGTCTGTATTCTCATAACTCTTTACATAACCGTTCTGTCCTGACAGTCTGCCCTCGGCAAACATGGCCAGCACCTTTCCGTCAAAGAGCGGCAGATATCCCCTGCAGGTAACTGATCCGTTAAAAGCCTGTTTCTTGTAATTCCTGTTTTTGAGTTCAGCCGATGCAAATTCAAGACTGTCAACCTGCAATCTGAGATCATTGTAACCTAATCTCACTCCTACTGACAGGTTATCCTTAAAGAACCATGCGGCGTTTGCCGAGACATCGGCCATGGAGACATCACCCCTGATTCCACTCAGAACGGCAAGAAGTTGGACTCCGTCATTGCCCGATGCCCTCCATGAGTCATAGCCGAATGACAGGCCCACACTCTTTGTTCCTTTTTCAATATATACTGCCTGAGTGTTGCCGATGCCACGCTTCTCAGCAAATAGATTTACTGACATCAAAACAAGTATGGCCAGCAGAATAATTCTCCTTATGCGCATAACTTAAAAATAGAGCCAGTGCCAGGCAAAACGGTCCTCGCCCGGACGATACTCAAGTGTAGGTGTGGGAATCTTAATTGCGCTAAGTACTCTCAATACGTGCTTAAGGGTTTTGTTCTTGCATGGAATGCGTGAAATATCTATATCGGGTGCCAGGAACAGTCTGCGCTGACGGGCGTCATTTGACATATATTCCAATTTACCAGGTTGGTTCTCAGGGTCAAACTCCCATCCGCGTCCCCAGTTGCCGTCTTCACCGGCCTTACCGGCAGGTCTGTAGTTGTTATACTCACCGGTCATGCCTTCAGCGCCGTAACCTATTGCCCAACCAAGCCAAGACGGATATCGACTTTTGTCATTCATAAACAGAGACTTGACATCAAATGCAGCCCAGACTGTCACACCGCTGTAGTCCTCATAGATACGGTCAAGCCAGTCCTTGCCCATTATGTAGTCCCTCTCCATTGTATTAGGATTCCTGACATCATATTTTGAGCAACCTGAATAATGGTACGAGTATTTAAGCGCTATACGCTGTTCATGCCAATACGCCTGCTGGGCCATAAAGAGTCCGGTTCCCAGGATATTGGCAGTCATGTCCCCCCAGGAGAAACCCCAGTCACTTGACAATCCGTCAAATATCTCAACCATTGTCATTATGGTAATGCCAAGAGGAGCACCATATAGAATGGAACGTCTCTCATCAAGACCGGTCATTGACAGGGCCTCATAACCGATGTTGGCAAAATTGTAACATGAATTAGCATGTCCGAACTTGTCCATCTGAAGCCACTCACCATTATCATTGTAAAAATGGAAACCACCCGTTTCAGATCCCGAATACCAGGAAGTATAGAGTGAAGACATTATTCCGGCAATGATTACCGCCTCTGTTCCGAGTACAATGGCCGCACTTTTGCTCAAACCGGGTTTTTCTTTGTTCAGGTTATTGTCTGAAAGACTCAAATCACCGGTTTTATCAACAAAAAACGGATTGATTTCCAAATTAAGGTCTTTTGAGGGCGAGCCTGAAATATAATTGAAAGATCTTGCCGGATTAATCACTAAAATGGCAAGCAATAAGAACGATACGCACCTTTTTACCATGAATTTGCAATTTGACCGCAAAAGTACAAAAAAAGTGTAAAATAGATAGAAAACACTAGATGAAATTGAGTGAAAGTTGTCCGTCTCCAAGCAGGTTGAATGACAATCTGTGATACGGCGTAGTTCCGTATTGCTTAATGGCGTCCCTGTGCTTTTTGGTGGGATAGCCCTTGTTCTCAAGCCAGTCATATTGAGGATATTCCAGGGCTATCTTATTCATGAAATCGTCACGATAGGTCTTGGCCAGGACCGATGCCGCCGCAATTGACATCATCTTACCGTCACCCTTCACGATTGTGGTATGAGGTATGCCCGGATATGGGATAAAGCGGTTGCCGTCAATCAGCAGATGCTCCGGGCGCACCTTAAGTTGGTCTATGGCCCGATGCATGGCCGTAAAGGATGCCTTGAGTATGTTGATCCTGTCAATCTCCTGATTATCCACCACGCCCACAGCCCATGCAAGTGCCTCACGCTCAATAATCGGGCGCAGGGCATAACGCTGTTTCTCAGTAAGTTGCTTGGAGTCATTGAGCAACTCATTATTGAAATCAGGCGGCAATATCACCGCTGCCGCATAGACTGGC
Organism: Bacteroidaceae bacterium; assembly: GCA_017551925.1. GTDB lineage: Bacteria > Bacteroidota > Bacteroidia > Bacteroidales > Bacteroidaceae > Colenecus. The sequence goes on from JAFZKA010000056.1 coordinate 112,497, forward strand.
CCCGCCAGACAGCCGCGCCCGGCTTCATCACACCCGGCCTCAATGCGGCCTTCAACCAAAAACGGCAAAAACGGATTATGATTCATAAGTCAAAATTACTCATAGTTATAATCATTCCCACCACGCCGATGTAATCATCGGCTCCTTCACTGACATTGTTTGATTTCAGGTAGGAATCCATCATTCGGGATTGTATCTCATCCAGGATTTTTACACGCTTCTGCTGCCAGTGCTCACGTGAATCCTTAAAGTCCTGTATCGCTGTGGGGCTTACCTGCGCCAGCCATTCACGATACTCATCTTCTGTGTAAAGCGCTCCGGCATTTATCATTACGTAAGGCAGCAGGTGCAGATATCCGCTGTAACGCACGCCGGCATCATCGGATTGACAGCAATATACGTATGACCAGTAGTTGGCCTCGGCCTCACTGGTAACTCCCGCCAGATGAGCCTTTTCATGTGCAAGCGTAGAGGTGTATTCATTGTCCAACAGGTCCAGATTCAACTGCGATTCACAGAAAAAAGGCCCCATATAGCCCAAAACCGATACCGATGAGTAGAGCCAGTTCATTAGCGGGCGTTTGGTACGCTGCCACCTGTGCAGTTTTGTATAGCCCAACTCGGCGGGTTGATGACGGTAGAACTCATTGATATCATGTTCAAGTTCAGCCTGCTCCATCATGACCGCGGCACCTGCCGTCCGGTTCAGTTCCTCAGTATAAGCGGCAATGAACCTGTTGAACTCCTCTTTCTCAAATGTTCTGCGCTCCACCCCGGCCCGCTCATAGAGGGGCTTGCGGAAATAGTTGTTACCCCATCCCATATAGAACCAGACCACAAGCCACATTATCAGCCTGGCGGTTCTCTTAAGCCAACTGAAAAAGCCCAGCTTGCGCTTTACAGAGACAATAATAATGCCTATAAACAGGAGCGCAAAGACCAATACCGTTATCTCCTCAAGTGAAAACGGAAAGATTGAAGTCGGCCAGGAAAGACATACCGATATAACCGGATAGCAATATTCCGCATAAAACTCCGCCACAGGAGTAAACAACCTGCACAACACCACAAACAGCAGCAGGAACAGCCCTATCCATGTTGACTTTTTCATAACGCAAAGTTAATTAAAGTGATCGTTTCATGTGTATCTTTGAATAAGATATGCTGCACCTCGGGATAAAATTCAAACAAGTTTGTTTTTCTCCTCTCGGTTTGCTATATCTTTGCAGCCCGATTACAGAAAAATGAAGATAGAACTTGCCGGAACATACGGATACAGGCGGATGATAAAGACATCATTGCCGTCCATACTGATGATGCTGGCCATATCGGTCTATAGCATCGTGGATGGACTGTTTGTATCAAACTATACCGGCACCACCGCCTTTGCTGCACTAAACCTTATCTGGCCCGCCATAATGATGACCGGCGCCATAGGCCTTATGTTTGGCACCGGCGGCAGCGCATACGTGGCCATGATCCTGGGGCAAGGTGACAAAGAACGCGCCTGCCGGGCCTTCAGCATGGTTGTAAAGACGCTGTTCATTGTGGGCATAATAGTGACAATCCTGTTCTTTATCTTTATCAGACCAATATCGGCCCTGCTAGGTGCCTCAGGCCAGATGCTTGACTACAGTGTCCGTTACGGACGGATTGTGCTGACAGCAATGCCGTTCTACATGACGCAGATGGCATTCCAGTCACTCTTTATGACCGCCGAGATTCCGCAACTAGGCACCCGCCTTACCTTGATCTGCGGCATTACCAACATAGCGCTCGATGTCCTGTTCATTGCAGTCTTCAAGTGGGGCCTGACAGGTGCTGCCATCGCAACAGCCGCCGGGATGGCGCTTGGAGGAATCTATCCCCTATACTATTTCAACTCTAAACGCAACAAGACACATCTAAGATTCGTTCGCACCCAAACTGACAATACAAGCATACTCCAGGTCTGCTTAAACGGCCTCTCAGAATACGTAGGTAACATCTCACTGAGCATTGTGAGCATGTGCTACAACCTGCAACTAATGCGCCTAATCGGTGAAAATGGCGTAGCGGTATATGGCATCCTCATGTACATAGGTTTTGTGTATGCATCGGTATTTATCGGATTCAACCTGGCCATATCGCCCGTAATAAGTTACAATTACGGAGCGCAGAACCACGATGAGCTGAGACGTCTGCTGCGCAAAAGCCTTGTGCTGCTATTCTGCGCCGGCAGTGTACTGACCATATTGTCAGAGATCTTGAGCGGCACTATGGCCGGAATATTTGTAAGTTATGATCCGGAACTGAAAGCCCTCACGGCACACGCCATACGCCTGTACATGCTCAGTTTCATGATTTGCGGCCTCAACATGTTCGTATCAGCCTTCTTTACCGCCCTGAACAACGGAATAGTATCGGCCCTAGCGGCTTTCACCCGTACCCTGATCTTTGAGTTAGGCGCAGTATTCATCCTACCGTTCATCTGGGGCCTCAACGGAGTCTGGCTCGCAGTAGATCTGGCCGATATCCTGGCCCTGCTCCTATCAGCCATCCTCCTCTACTCCTTCCGCTCCCGCTACCACTATTGACACAAAATGAAACAATCGTTTTGGGCTACGGCGGTGATGTCTGTATCAGACTTCTTTTCTATGGAATTGCAGTGGGAGCAGCCTGGCAGGTAGAACAGCCAGCCGTCTGTGCAGCCCAGTACAAAACGGTCCATACGGGAATCATATGCCATTGAGAGGGGTTGGTGTTCAAGCGACAGTGTCTGGCCACTTTCTGTATAGGTCAGGGTGCGCTCACTCCAGATATTGCCAGCGGTTGATGTAAATACTGCTGGGCTGCCGTCATCATGTATTCCGGCTATGAAGATGCTGTTGTCTGATGCACAGATGGCTCTGAAACGGGTATGGTCATAGTACAGGAAATATGTGCCGTTAAAGTCCAATGCCGTAAAGGATTTGCAATTGTCATCGGTGGAAAGTATTGTACCGTACTCCGTAAGGATGAATGTCTTTTTGCCTGAACAGGCTATGCCTACTGCTTTATCTACATCATTCGTAATCTGTCTGCGACATAACCGTTTGCTTTTGCCGTTACGCTCCACCTTAAGGATCATGCAGTCCGGACTTACGGCAAGCACTGAGCCGTCAGTGACCTCAATGCCGGCTATCTCTGTTTTCAGATTCACACTGTCCATATGAACGCCGTCAATATCTGTCCAGTAAAGCATTCCGTCACTTGAGGCTATCACAAAACCGTCATCATACGGTTTGGCATCAACAATCTGCGGGCTTGCGGCATACAAACTGAAAACTGTCCCCCACCACAAAAGGATTATGGCAGGGAACAGTTTCGGATTATGCTTGAGCCCTAAAAGCATCAGTCTTATCTGTTCTTGATTCTGAACCAGTCAAACCAGGCCTTGAACGGTGCACTGTTCTGTTGAGCCGGTGCAGCGGCTGCGCCGCCAGGGCGCATACCCATACCACCCATGCCCATACGCATGTTCATTACGCCCTGGCATGCCATCACGCCGGCCTGGATATCCTTGAGGGATACTTCAACCTGACCGGCCTGAATCCAGGTCTTTCCGTCAACCGAGTAATATGCGGTGTAAATACTGCCCTCCTTGTCAAGTTTAAGACATATGGTATTATTCTTGACTCCGGCCTCAGCAAGGTTTACACTGACCGTGCTCTTGGATGATCCGTTCTCCTCAACATAGAATTGCAGGTTTCCTGATGCAGGTGCGGCAGGTGCAGCAGCCTGCTGCTGTCCGCGACGGAATGCTGCAGGAGCATATACGAACTTTACAAAATGTGAATCATCCTGATAGGCAACCAGGCCGGCATTCTGTGCAGAAGCAGGTATGGCACTTGTCTGGAGTTTAGTCTCAATTGTCCAGTCAGTATTGGCGCTCTGCAGAACCAGGTTGGCTGCGTTATCAGACGTGCCGTTTATATCACCTGTCTCAGCGGTAATCTCCAGCCTGCCGTCTGCCAGCAAAAGGTTGTCATCATTACGGCGTATCACATTCCACTGACTGCCCAGGCTGTTGCTATTGAACTCATCAGATACACCTTTGGTTCCAAAGTTGACATAATACACTTGTGCATCACCGGTTACAGGCTCAGAAACCGTTACTACAGCCGTTCCGGGTACCTTGGGAGCCTGTTCAACGTTTACGCTCAACTGAGGAGACTTGGCAGTGGCTGTAACCTTTGACGCCCCCTTGCCCAGCACGCTGAACTGATTGCGGCCACGCTTGAGCAGGGACTTGCCTGCATTCTTGAGAGTAGCCAGTGAGAGATCAGCGTTAACCTTTACGGAATAGGTATCGCTTACCGTCTTGCCGCCGTATGTCACACTCACGGTTATAGTGGCAATACCGGGACCTACTGCAGTAAGCAGACCAGAAGCACTGATACTGGCCACGGCAGGATTGCTGCTCACGTACTTGACGGTAGCCTTATCCAGACCGATGAACGAGTCATCAGTAAGGCAGGCCGAAGTCTGGGTCTGAGCGGTCTGGCCTATCTCCATGACTGATACGCGGCAATCGGCCACCACGGTCTTGAGTTGCGGATTAAAGCGGCCGTTCATATTGGCGGAAACGGTTCCGCGGATATCCTTTGATGAAGAGCCTATCTCAAATACGTAACGACCTGAGTCATATATGATGCGGTCACTCTTAAGATCCCAGAACCACAGGTCAGCACAGTCAATCTCTATCTCAACCAGGCGGGTCTGTCCGCGCGGAATGGTTACGCGCTTGAATCCCTTTAGTCTCTTGATAGGACGCTGCAGTGATGCAGGGCTGTCAGGTGTGGTAACGTATATCTGTACCACCTCATCACCGTCAAAATTACCGGTATTCTTAACGTTTACACTGATGGTAATCTTGTCATTGGGAGTGATTGAACTCTTGCTTATGATAAAGTCTGAATACTCAAATGTGGTGTAACTCAGTCCGTAGCCGAACTCGTATGATACCGGCTTGGTAAAGTACCACAGGGTGCGGCCCGGTTTGCCGTTCTCTGCACGCAGGGTATAGTCTGTAATTGGCGGCAGATCCTTGACTGAACGGTACCATGTAGCGTTCAACTTGCCACCGGGGGTAACATCACCGAACAGGACCAAAGGTATGGCGGCACCCTGTGCCTGACCGTTATAACCGGTCCAGAGTATGCCGGGAATGTTCTCCAGATTCCTGAAATCCTCAACCTCAACGCAACCCAGAGTCTGCATCACCACGATTGTGTTCTTATTCACTCCGGCCACAGCCTGAATAAGTTTGACCTGGTTGCCCGGCAGGTTCAGGGTCAGACGGTCTGCCTCCTCGGTAGCGGTATTTTCATCGGTACCCACAAATACAATGGCCACGTCTGATTTACGCGCCGCATCAAGCACATCCTGGGCAATCTCATCATCCTCGGGAGCCTTATAGACCAGATAGAGGGTCTGCGGGCCGTTGTAACCCAGACGGTTTACCTTGCCCTCCATGGGGGTGCTGGCGCCATATACGCCGCCTACACGCTTGCCCGATGCACGGGTTGCCTCAATGGTGCTTATAAGGTTACCCTCAGGTGAACCTACGTGTACCTCAATGATACCGCCCTCTGTGGGGATGTTCGCACCAATGGTTATCTTGTCTACATTGATAAGGTCAACATTCTCATACGCAGTCCATGAACCGTCATCTATGGAGCGAACCTGCTCCTCAGTGCCCATACCGGAGCCTACTGTTATGCCGTCTGATGAAGAACTGTACTTGGTAGCGTCATGATGGCTCTTGCTGCCATCGGCTTTCTCAAGGTCAAAATAGGCTACGTAAAGCAGGTTACTCTTGCTCTTGGTACTTCCGCCCGATGCCAGAGTCACCTCAATGTCCAGACCCTTGTCTGCAATATACTTGCTGATACCTGCATATGGGCTAGTGCGGCTGGACTGCTCGGGACGGCCTGAGTACGGTCCAAGTTCTACGCGATCAGCCTGCGGGCCGATGAGTGCTATGCTCTTGATATCCTTAAGGCTGATAGGAAGTGCCTTGTTGGTCTTGCCCGGAACCTGCTCGTTCTTGAGCAGTACGGGAGTGCGTGTTGCCACCTCAAGAGCTATGGCCTGGCTGCGCTCGGAGTTCACCGTGCTGGCAGGATAGAGGTTGTAAGGCACTTTTGTGACAGGATCAAACTCACCTGTACGCATACGTATCTCAAACATGTTTACAAGGGCGCGGTCCATATCGGCCTCAGTGATAAGGCCCTTCTCAAGTGCGCTCAGGGCATAACGCTGATATACGCTTCCGCAGTCTGAGTCAACGCCTGCCTTAAGTCCGGCAGCGGTAGCCTCCTCGGCCGTCTCAACATAGTAGTGACCCGTGTAGATATCTTCAATGGCGGCGCAGTCACCGGTCACATAGCCCTTCATGCCGTAGGTGCGGCGGGCAATGGTATCCAGATAAAGTGCGCTGGCCGATGTAGGAACGTGGTTCACAGCGTTGTATGATGACATGATTGAGGGCAGGTTGTCCTTCTCAATGAGTTCCTTGTAAGGATAGAGATAGAACTCACGCATGTCGCGGCTGTCCATATTTGAACTGCCCACATGGCGGTCAAACTCACTGTTATTGGCAAAATAGTGCTTGGCGCAGGGGACGGCCTTGATGTAAAGAGGGTCATTACCCATCATGCCGCGTACGAATCCGCTTGACATGACTGCTGCCAGGAACGGGTCCTCACCGTAACTCTCACCGGTACGGCCCCAGCGCGGATCGCGGATAGGTTCAACCACAGGGCTCCAGAAAGTAAGACCTTTTGTGCCGGTCTGGAATATTGCGCGGGCCTCATCGGCTATGACCGACGCCTCAAGTTCCAGCAGGTCAGGATCCCATGTGGAACCCAATGCCACACTGCCCGGGAATGATGTAGGTCCCTGCAGACCTGCTGATGCGTTGGCACCTGCCAGCACGCCATGCAGAGCCTCACTCCACACATTGTACTGCTTTATGCCCAGACGAGGCACGGCAGCCATATTGTTGCCCAGAAGGGCCTGTTTCTCCTCAAGAGTAAGGCGTGACACAAGGTCAACGGCACGCTCCTCAAATGAATAACTCGTGTTCTTGTAAACCGGAACGGTTTCCTGGGCCGACATAGGCAAGGCAATGAATGCCAATGCGCCCAAACTGGTCAGTAATCTTTTCAGTTTCATATGAAAAATTCAATGCATTGTTTTGGTTCACAAAAATAATAAAAATGCTCAGGAAAAAACTATTTTTGCATACATTCCAGACAATGAAAAAAACAGGCAGAATATACGCGGCAATTGATCTCAAATCATTCTACGCATCGGTAGAGTGTGTTGAGCGGGGGCTTGACCCTCTGACCACCAATCTTGTGGTGGCCGATGCCTCACGCACAGACAAGACCATCTGCCTGGCGGTGTCACCCTCACTCAAGACATACGGAATAGGAGGCCGTGCCCGCCTGTTTGAGGTGGTGCAACGCGTAAGGCAGATAAACAACGAGCGCCGCCGCCTTGCTCCTGACCGGAAACTTGGCGAACCGGAGACTGACAACCCCAAGGTGCTGGCTAATCCATCGGCCACACTGGGTTACATAACCGCCCCACCCCGGATGGCCCTTTACATGAAGACAAGCAGCCTTATCTACTCCATCTACCTGCGCTATGTCGCTCCCGAAGACATTCATGTATACTCCATTGATGAGGTGTTCATTGACCTGACTGACTATCTCAGAATCCGCAAGTGTAACGCCCGTGAGATGACCATGCTGATGATACGTGATGTCCTGACCGAGACCGGCATTACAGCCACGGCCGGTATAGGCACAAACCTCTATCTGGCCAAGGTGGCAATGGATATTGTGGCCAAGCATACAGAACCTGACAAGGACGGTGTGCGGATAGCAGAACTTGACGAAATGAGTTACCGCCGGCAATTATGGGATCACCGACCGCTTACCGATTTCTGGCGCATAGGGCGCGGCATTGCCGCCAAACTTGAGAGTTACGGTATGAGAACCATGGGTGACGTGGCACTCTACTCCACCTATCCGCAGTGGGAAGAGCAGTTATACAGCCTGTTCGGAGTAAACGCAGAACTGATTATAGACCATGCCTGGGGTTGGGAGCCCTGCACCATGGCAGAGATCAAGGCATACAAGCCGCAGGTCAACAGCATCAGTTCCGGGCAGGTGTTGTCTGAACCGTTTGATTTCAAAAAAGGGCGCCTCATTGCCAAGGAGATGACAGACTCCCTGGTGTTCGACCTGGTCAGCAAACGTCTGGTAACAGACCGCATTTCACTATATATCAGTTATGACTCAGGCAATCTGGAACAGTCTGGCATAGAGTATGACGGCCCAGTAGCGACTGATTATTACGGCCGCACGGTACCAAAGCCCGCCCACGGATCTGTTGACCTTAACGGGCATACCTCATCATCAGAATACATACTCAAGGCTGTCACTAAACTGTACAACCGTATTGTCAACCCCAAACTGACGGTACGCAGACTCAATGTGACGGCACAGAATGTAATAAACGAGAATAGCGCAGAGCCCCGTCAACTGGATCTGTTTGGAGAGAATGTACCTGCTGACGGGCGTGAACGGCGCCGGCAGGAGGCGGTGCTGGCAATCCGAAAGAAATACGGAAAGAACTCCATCTTGAGGGGCATGAACTTTGAAGAGGGCTCTACGGCTCGGGAACGAAACAGACAGGTAGGAGGACACAAAGCATGATGGACAAGAGATACGATAAGATTCTGGAGATGCCGCACCATACATCGGCCACGCACAAGCCTATGCCGCTCTATAACCGGGCGGCACAGTTCTCGCCGTTTGCGGCCCTGACCGGCTATGAGGATATTATTTCTGATACTGCCGAGCGCCAGATTCAGTCGTTTCAGACACAATAGGACCGTTTCCCTGTGCCATTAGCAATCCCGCAATAAAGGATGGCACAGGGAAACGGTCCTATTGTGTCATTTTGAGTCACTTTGTATTACCTTTGCACCCGATATGAAAATTGCATTAGTACAGAACGCCCCCGTGCAAGGTGATCCCGGCAGCAGCCTGGCAGATCTGGACCGTCTGATAGGTGACGGATGCGGGGCCGATATATACGTCCTGCCTGAGATGTTCGCCACCGGGCAGTACATTGACCCCACTCCAGTGGTGCAGACCATGGACGGGCAGATTGTGGAGTGGCTCAAGAATAAGGCAAACAGACTCAATGCTGCAGTATGCGGCAGCCTGCCCATTACTGATAACGGCAATGTCTATAACCGTCTCTGCTTTGCAATGCCGGGCGGCAGACTGGAATATTACGATAAGCACCACCTTTTTACATACTCAGGTGAGGCTCTCAATTATACCCCCGGGCAGGAGCGTACGGTCATAGAGTTCCGCGGCCTGAGAATACTGCTGCTTATATGCTATGACCTGCGGTTCCCCACTTTCAGCCGCAACCGTGATGACTACGATGCCGTTTTCTACCCTGCCAACTGGCCTGACAAACGCATTCTGGCCTGGGACACCCTGCTCCGTGCACGCGCCATTGAGAACCAGTGCTATGCAATTGGAGTAAACCGAGCAGGCAGTGACGAACTTGGTTTCTACCCCGGCCACAGCGCCATAATCACCCCTTACGGCGAGACACTTATCCAGACCGATGAGCACCCGCAGATGCTCTGTGCAGACCTTGACATGGAGCGGCTTGCACGATTCCGCACCAAGTTTCCCGTACTTCAAGACGCTGACAGAAATGAACTCTGACAACAACAACGAACTCTTTCCAATAGTTGATGAGGACGGCAACGTACTGGGCAAGATACTGCGCGGTGAGGCTCATGACGGCCGCAAGACACTTCACCCTGTGGTACATCTGCATCTTTTCAACTCAAAAGGGGAACTCTATCTGCAGCGCCGTCCTGACTGGAAACCAATCCAACCCGGCAAATGGGACACCGCTGTAGGCGGACATATATCATACGGCGAAACCGTTGAGCAGGCTTTCAGGCGTGAGGTTATGGAAGAATTGGGCATCAGCGTTGAACACCCCGTCTCAATGGGTCACTACGTATTTGAGAGCAAGGTTGAAAAAGAACTGGTAAACGTATTCCGCACCGTTTATGACGGTCCCGTAAACCCCAGCAAAGACGAACTTGCCGGAGGCCGCTTCTGGACCATCCAGGAAATAAAGGATGCCCTTGGAAAGGACATCCTTACACCAAACTTTGAATCAGAATTCAAGCGATTCTTTATTTGAAACGGAACTCTACCAGAACGGGATTCTCATCATTCTGTTTCTTGAGTTCATCAATTATCTGCTTTGCCAGCGGTGACATCTCAGCATATTCATCAATGGCATCCTCACCAAGGTTTTCAATGATAGCCACATTCCGGTTGTCATGACATCCTGTCGGCTCAACTTTCATAGCCAGGCCGGGTATTTTCAGACTCTTATAGACGTTGGTTCCGGATTCATTGTGGACCAGATAATAATAAGCGCTTGGGCCTGTCAATCCTTTAGGATAATAATCAAGTCTGCAACTGACAGTATTGCCATCAACAATGATATTATAGACATTCTCAAGGTATGGACCGTTTATAAGCAGATTAACGTAATCATCTCTGAATTCGTCCAAGTCAAGATCAATGAATGACTCCTCATCGGCATATTTTTCCAATATCTTACTGTTATTTGAAGCCAGCCTGAAACGATAGACATCAGTAACCGAGTCATTGTCAAAAGTGACTATCCTGTTTACATAGCCGGGCAGGCAGAATGACATGTTCATGGGATTGATATAAAAGACCTGAGGATAGCCGAAAATAGTCCGATGATAATTGCTGTGCTGATTAAGGACGGTAGCGTTTTTCTGAATATCCCATTCTGCCCTGTCTGTCAGAACCACGGAATGAGTGGCATTGTAACTGTCCGGCATATCGCGTCTTCGGGATTCATCAATATCCAAGCCGTAATACAGCATCTTGCTACCCACATTCAGAAGGTTCTGGATATTGAAGGTGACATACTGCTTGCGTATGAAATCCATTGTATTGGCATCATAGATACAGATAAGTGAATCATTGCCTATATACAGCAGTCCCTCTCTGATATCATATGAGAAATCGCTAAGATAGATGTATTCACCGGGACCACGGCCCAGTTTGTCAAGCACAGCAGAGAGATTGTAATTGTCAAAGCAGAGCAGTTTCCTGTTGTCATTTGAACGGGCCAAAGCCTTGTCACCCCAGAACTTGATACCGCCGATGCCGTCTATAGGTTCACTGGACTTTAGGGGTTTTACAACAAAGTCACATGCAATCTCAGTAAGGTCACCTACATCATGGATGTCACTGTCCTCTATAACATCAACACCACGATTACCGCCTGATGAGCATCCGACAACTGTCAACAGAGACAGCGCGAGCAAAGGAACAAACGTTTTTCTCATATTGGATAAGGATTAAGTAGTTGATATTCTATCAGCAAATATAATATTTATTTCTGCGATTTCTGCGAGATCTGCGAGATATTTTTCTGCGCTTTCTGTGTGAACTTACTGCAGTTTGCGGTAATGAATGCGCTTGGGCTCCTGGTACCCCAGTTGCTTGATCTTGTACTCCTCATAATCAGAATACGAGCCCTCATAGAACACAACCTTTGAGTCTCCCTCAAAGCTCAAAATGTGAGTGCAGATACGGTCCAGGAACCAGCGGTCGTGCGATACAACTACTGCGCAACCGGCAAAATCATCCAGACCCTCCTCAAGAGCACGCAGTGTGTTAACGTCAATATCATTGGTAGGCTCGTCAAGCAGCAGCACATTGCCCTCTTCCTTGAGCGCCATTGCCAACTGCAGGCGGTTTCGCTCACCACCTGACAGCACGCCGCATTTCTTCTCCTGGTCAGCGCCCGTAAAGTTGAACCGGCCCAGATATGCACGGGCGTTGATGTCGCGGCCGCCCATACGGATAATCTCATTACCGCCGCTAACCACCTGATAGACACTCTTTTCAGGGTCAATATCCTTATGCTGCTGGTCAACGTACGCAATCTTTACGGTCTCACCAATCTCAAATGATCCGGCATCGACCTTCTCCAAGCCCATTATCAGGCGGAACAAAGTAGTTTTACCAGCACCGTTAGGGCCGATGACACCGACGATGCCGTTTGGCGGCAGCGAGAAGTTCAGGTCGTCAAACAGCAGTTTGTCGCCGAATGCCTTTGCAACGTTGTGAGCCTCAATGACTTTGTTGCCCAGACGCGGACCGTTGGGGATAAAGATCTCCAGCTTCTCCTCCTTGGCCTTTACGTCCTCGTTCATAAGTTTATCATAAGAGTTCAGACGGGCCTTACCCTTGGCCTGACGGGCCTTGGGAGCCATGCGCACCCACTCCAACTCGCGCTCCAGAGTCTTGCGGCGCTTTGAGGCCTGCTTCTCCTCCATTGCCAAGCGCTGTGATTTCTGCTCCAGCCAACCGGAGTAGTTGCCCTTCCATGGAATACCCTCGCCGCGGTCCAGTTCGAGAATCCAACCGGCCACGTTGTCAAGAAAATATCTGTCATGAGTAACGGCAATAACCGTACCCGCATACTGATTCAAATGCTGCTCCAGCCACTGAATACTCTCGGCATCCAGATGGTTGGTAGGCTCGTCAAGCAGCAGGATATCCGGCTGTTGCAGGAGCAGACGGCACAGAGCCACGCGGCGGCGCTCACCACCGGACAGCACGCCCGCCTTCTGGTCCTCGGGCGGACAGCGCAGCGCATCCATCGCCTGCTCCAGACGGTTGTCTATGTTCCAGGCATCGGTAGCATCAATCATATCCTGGAGTTCGGCCTGACGGGCCATGAGCGCATCCATCTTGTCCTGGTCCTCATAATACTCGGGCAATTCAAACTTGTGGTTCACCTCATCGTACTCCTTAAGGGTATCATAGATCTGCTGAACGCCCTCCATCACAATCTCCTTCACGGTCTTGTTGGGATCCAACTCCGGCTCCTGCGGAAGATAACCCACGCTGTAACCGGGAGAGAACACCACCTGGCCCTGATAGCTCTTTTCAATGCCTGCAATGATCTTGAGCAGGGTAGATTTACCGCTACCGTTAAGGCCGATGATACCGATCTTGGCGCCGTAAAAGAAACTAAGGTATATATCCTTGAGAACCTGATTGTTATTTTGGAAGGCCTTGCTCACGCCCACCATTGAGAAGATAATCTTCTTGTCGTCAACTGTTGTCTGTGCCATTATTTTGATTCACTTAATATTCTGAAAAACGCTATCCTGTATGATTCACCTATAGGAATGACCGTGCTGTTCTCCATTGTAACCTGGGTCCGGCTGTTGCTTGATATCCTTTTCAGATTGATGATGTATGACTTGTGGACACGTGCAAAACGGTCATCGGGCAACTGCTCCAGAATGCGTTTCATGCTCATAAGTACCACTAAGGGAGTTGCAGCATCCTGATGGTAAATCTTGAGATACTCCCCCATCCCTTCAATATAAAGGATATTGTCAGGCTTGATGCGCACCTGTTTGTAGTCTGTCTTGAATACCAGTTCGTTATTGGCTTTCAGGGCATTCTCTGCATTGCGGCTCAACTCCTCAAGCCTGTCCTGGTGTTTCTGGTTTTCCGCCTCAAGGTCATGCACCTTTTTCTCTGTTTTCAGATTACGGATATAAGCCATAACACCCAGGTCAACACCGACCAGAAGCAGTGCGACAAGCAGTTTCATGGCCTCCGGGCGCATGGGCCGATGGCCGTCATCGGGCCTCATCTGCGGCCGCATTCCATCCATACGCGGAGAAAAGCCTTCTGGTGGCGGGGCCATTCCTTCAACCGGAGGTTCCATTCCTGCGGGAGGTGGCGCTGAACCTTGTTGCATCATGGGAGGCGGGCCCTGGAACTGTCCGGGAGGACCTCCACGGAAATCACGCGGATTGCCCGCATTAAAACAGTACAAGCCAAAGGCTGTCAGCAACAGCAATGTTATAGGCAGGTATAAAAGGATTCTTTTTCTGAAAAACAGCGGAGCAAGCAGAAAATGGTGCAACAACAGAAGGAACAGATAAGGTAATATCTGTAGAACAATCTGAAAAATCTGACTCATAAGTCCTGCCTGTGCCGTCTCCATATCGGCAAAATTAAAATTTTTATCGTTTGGACAAAGCCGGTTTGTTGAAGAAAAAACGGCGTTGGTATAAATAATTTGCAAAAAGCGGATTCCGGTCATACTTTAGCGACAGGTTCAACAAAAAAACAGGCGCATTATGAAAAAAGGATATTTTACTCTGGCGGTATTATTGCTCGGATGCGGAGGATGCTCCCCTGACAGCCTGAACAATGCCTTAGATATGACATCAATACAAAAGAATGAAAGCGGCACCAACGTCAGCAATGATACGACCTCGGTCGTTCCGGTTGTCGATGAATCTTTTCTGGCCGAGGACAGCATATCAGGTACCAGGTTTGACCGTACCATACAGATTGTTTTCAGCGATAACGGTGCGCAGGTGTCGGGTGATGAAAACAACACGGTGACCGTTGACGGAAATCATGTGACAATAAACAACACTGCAAATGAAAAGGTGATCTATGAACTCAAGGGAACGGCAAGTGACGGTTCCGTCAAGATTTACAGTACCAAGAAACAGGCGTTGGTGCTTGACGGCCTGGATCTGACCAGCACAAAAGGCGCAGCCATAAACAATCAGGGCAAGAAAAGATGTTTTGTAGTAGTAAAAGGTACAAACAGTCTTAAGGATGCAGCATCGTATTCCGGAACTCCGGCCGATGAAGATGAGAAAGCCGCTTTTTTCAGTGAAGGACAACTTGTATTCAGCGGCGACGGTGCGCTTACGGTGACCGCACAGGGCAAGTCAGGAATAACCAGCGATGACTATGTCCATTTCATGGGAACACAGGTCATAAACGTAAGTTCCGGAGCAGGGCACGGTATTCGCGGAAAGGATGCCGTAATAATATCTGACGGAACGCTGAACGTCAAAGTATCGGCCAATATGAAGAAAGGTGTCGTATCTGATTCATTGGTTTACATAAAAGGTGGTGAGACTGTGATAAATGTCACCGGTTCAGCGGCATATGACAGCGAGGATTCTGAATATACGGGAACCGCCGGCATAAAGGCCGATTACCTTTTCCTGATGGACGGCGGCTCACTTGACATAACCAACACAGGTACCGGCGGCAAAGGCATAAGCGGTGATATGACAGGCTGTTTCAATGGCGGCAACGTAAAGGTAACCGCAAAAGGTTACAATTACGGTCAATCGTCATCGGGCCGTTACGGGAACAGTTCATCAAACAGCATATCGGCCAAAGGCATAAAGTTTGACGGCAACCTGATCTTTTCAGGCGGTACGGTGACAGTAAACTGCACCGCTCATGAGGGCATTGAATCAAAGGGCAGCATTGTTGTCAAAGACGGTGTGGTTTACAGTTATTCTGCTTCGGATGACGCCATGAACTCAGCGGGCACATTCACTATTGACGCCGGGTATGTATGCGGATATGCCGTAAACAATGACGGGCTTGATGCAAACGGCAACTTCTATATCAACGGAGGTCTGGTCTATGCTATAGGAAAGACGTCACCCGAGGTAGCCGTTGACGCCAATACAGAGGGCGGTTACAGACTGTTCGTATCAGGCGGCACGATAATTGCCATAGGAGGCCTGGAATCAGGTGCAAGTCTGACACAGAACTGCTATCAGTCAGCATACTGGAACGATACCACATGGTACTCAATGACTGTTGGACGTGACGTTATTGCGTTCAGAACACCTTTAAGCGGAGGCACGCCACTGGTCGTATCAGGCAGTTCCGAGCCGGAATTGAAATCAGGAGTAAAAGTTCTGAACGGCACGGGCATTTTTGAGGGAATGCTTGAAACCGATGCCTCAGTAACCGGCGGCACAGCGGTCTCACTGTCATCATATACCGGCGGAAACGGCGGTTTCGGTCCTGGCGGAGGCGGTGGTTTCGGTCCCGGTGGAGGCGGAGGATTCGGCCCCGGCAGATGGTGAAATCTCAAAGGACTTTCAGAATACGATTTGTGGAGTTACGTTGTTGCAGTAACTCCACAAACTTTTGTGCAGCCATCTTATGGTATGAACTTTTAAGGTAATGGTAGCAACCGTCCATTCTGCCGTCAGGATGAGCGATAGGAACAGCCTCCAGTTCTTTTATTCCGCGGATTGACTCCTCTGACAGCAGGGTTGCCAGTGAACCGTTCCCCACCAGGTCAAGCAGCAGACGGATACTGTTTATCTCCAACCTGATATCCAGATCAACATCTTCGGCATACAGTATTGACTCCAACGTATCCCTTGCCTGCAGACCTTTTGAAGGCAAAGCAAGCGGGAAGCGGGTCAGATCCTGCAATGTAACCTCCTTGCCCAGGCCCTGCAGGGAACCCGCCCTGCCAATCAGGCACAGACGGCTCTGAAAAAGCAGGCGTGACTCAATACGGTCATCACCTACCGGCGATTTATATGTCAGCGCCAGATCCAGTTCATGGTCCAGAAGTTTCTGCATAAGAACCTCCTTAGAGGTTATGATTATGTCAAGCCTTATCTTGGGATAGCGGCGGTAGAACTCCAGTACAGTCTGTTTAAGCAGCGGACTGAATGCATACGTAGAACCTACGCTGAGCGTACCCACATGAAGATTCATGACATCACGTATGCGGTCAGCACCGGCTCTTGCATCCTCAAGCACCTGCAAGGCACACGGATAGAACTGTTCCCCGTAATCACTCAGAGCGACATGACGCGTATCACGGGTAAGCAGTTCCACCCCGAGTTCCTCCTCAAGTTTACTGATCTGCTGCGATATGGTACTCTGGGTAATGAAAAGAGACTTTGAGGCCAGCGAGTAACTTTTCAGACGAGCCACCTCAACAAAATATTTCAATTGTCTTAATTCCATCGGTGTACGAACTTTTCTTTCTGCGGCAAACTTAACTCGATTTATTGATAAAACCAAATAATCATATTGAAACAAACAATAATCGTTAATAAAAAAGAGAGTTCCGTAATGGCTACCTTTGCATACTTTTTAGATTAATATGAGCGATAAGAAATTCAATTTCAAGATGTGCGTTCTTCTGCCCATAGTACTGGCAGTAACGCTTTTCCTCTGGCTTGTACCTGTTGATTTTTACGGTATTGAAGCCCTTACTGTGGTACAGCAGCGTGTTATTGCATTGTTTGTATTCGCTGCTCTGATGTGGATGTTTGAGATTATCCCGAACTGGACCACCTCACTGTTACTTATAGTTTTGACGCTGCTGACCATCTCTGACAAGGGTATCAGCCTGTTCTGTGACCCCAAGTACGGCACGCTGGTAAGTTACAAAAGCCTGATGTCATCATTCGCAGATCCGGTTGTCATGCTGTTCATGGGCGGATTCGTACTGGCTATCATGGCTGAAAAATACGGACTTGACGTTACCCTGGCAAGAGTTCTTTTAAAACCGTTCGGCACAAAGCCCAATATGGTTCTGCTGGGATTTCTTGTGGTTATTGCCATATTCTCAATGTTCATGTCCAACACTGCAACGGCAGCCATGATGCTAGCTTTCCTGGCACCTGTGCTGCAGGTTCTTCCTTCTGATGACAAAGGCCGCATAGGTCTTTCACTGGCCATCCCCGTAGCCGCCAACATCGGTGGTATAGGTACTCCTATCGGTACCCCTCCCAACGCTACTGCAGTGCGTTTCCTGGCTGAGTCAGGTTATGAGGTGACATTCTCTGAATGGTCTATGAGAATGATTCCGTTCGTTCTCATCATGATCCTTGTGGCATGGGTACTGCTTCAGCTCATATTCCCCTTCAAGACCAAGAAACTGGTTCTTGACATCCCTAAAAACAAGCGTCCCGTTGACTGGAAGACATATGTGGTATGGATTACATTTATCGGCACCATCCTGCTGTGGGCAACCGAGAGTCTTACCGGCATCAACTCAAACGTTGTGGCACTTATCCCGCTGGGCGTTCTCACAATGACAGGCATATTCACAAAAGAGGATATCAAGGAGATTAACTGGACAGTTCTCTGGTTGGTGGCCGGAGGTTTTGCATTGGGTACAGCCCTGCAGGGAACCGGTCTTGCCAAGACACTTATCAATGCCATTCCGTTTGGTTCAATGAGCGTGATTTCAGTGCTTATAATTGCAGGTTTTGTATGCTATTTCCTGTCCAACTTTATCAGCAACTCGGCTACTGCAGCCCTGTTGATCCCTATCCTGATAGTTGTTGCAGAGGGTATGGCTGATCCTACTGCTACCAACAACGCATCATTCCTGGCATTTGGCGGTACACACGCCATGATATCATTCATTGCAGTCTGCGCATCAATTGCCATGCTGTTCCCCATCTCCACACCTCCTAACGCCATTGCATCAAGCACCGGCCTGGTTCAGACCAAGGATATGGCCAAGGTGGGTATCATCATCGGTGCCATAGGCTTTACTCTGGGATTCTTCTGGCTTACCAAGATTTTCCCGTTTGCAATGAATTGATTATTTTTACATGCAAATCCAATTAATATGAAAAAGAAATTTCTGACTGCAATAGCAGTTTTCCTGACAGTCCTGCCGGCATTGGCCCAGGATACTCAGTATGGCCGCAAAATAACAGATTTTACAACCGGCCCCAAGATTGGCGGTTACTTTATAGGTAAATACGCCTACACTGATCAGGACGGCAAGCATGACGGTGACGGATTCAGCCAGCGTCTGGTACGTCTTTATGCTGACGGAACCATTCTGACAGATTTCAAGTACCGCGTTCAGGTTCAGGTGAACAACGCTTCATTCCATATGAAAGACTACTTTGTGGAATGGGCACACTGGAAAGAGTTTGCTGTCAAGGTCGGTCAGTACAAGCGCGCTTTCCTGTTTGAGAACCCGTATAACCCCTGGGATGTAGGTTTCGGTGACTATTCACAGATTACCAAGATGTTCTCAGGCATGGGTGACTATTGCGGCGAGGCCAGTTCAGCAGGCGGCCGTGACCAGGGTATCCAGATTCAGGGTGACCTGTTCCCCGTTTCAGACGGCTACCGTCTTTTGCACTATCAGTTCCAACTCATGAACGGACAGGGCATCAACACAGGTGATGCAAACGCCACCAAGGATATCATCGGTACACTGCAGGTTCAGCCAATCAAGGATCTGTATATCGGAGTATTCGGATGGAAGGGCAACTATACAAACGGAGTGACCGTTGATCGCAACCGCTGGGCAGTTTCTGCAAAATATGAGCATAATTCATGGAGCGCCCGTGCCGAGTATGTGCAATCAGAAGGTCATAAGATAACGGAGTACAACGCCGTCACTGATTCTTTCACAGGAGCAGGCAAGGCCGATGGCTGGTACGCAGCAGTAGGTGTTCCCTGCAATGACTGGCTCAAGGTTTATACCAAATATGATGTATATCGCGACCAGGCCAATGAGGAATCAATGAAAACAATCTACTCAATTGCACCTAATTTCCAGATTCACAAGAACCTGATGCTGCAATTGCAGTACAATTACGTTGACAACCGTCCGACTGACTCACATTGGAATGAACTCTGGGCTGAGTTCTACGTAAGATTCTGATTTTGAACGATAAAAGGAACTGCGGCCTGTTTTTTTGCAGGTCGCAGTTCTTTTTTGTGTTCAGAGATTCCGGGTTAAGGCACGCAGCCGTAATCAAAGTAGCGTTTACCGGATATCACAATTGTAGGAGTTTTTGTATCTTTGGAACTCATGAACAATATTTTCCATCCGTTCAGATGACAGTTATGAAACTATCGAGATTCTTTTCAATCATGGCGGTGCTGACCGTAGTGGCCGCAATGCCTGCCGGAGCACAGATTACCATAAATGAGGTGCTTGCATCAAACAACAGCATCAATACTGATCCTGATTATGGCTCAAATGCAGACTGGATAGAGTTGTACAATGCGGGACAGACTGACGTGGACCTGAGCGGCTGGTCAGTTACAGACAACCTGAACAAGCCCCAGAAACACATTCTGCCCGATGGTACAACCATCAAGGCCGGAGAGTATCTGCTGATATGGTGCGATGACAAGGGCGCCGGTCTTCACGCCGGTTTCAAACTGAGTGCCGACGGTGAGGAGGTTGGTCTTTTTGACGCAGCCGGAGATATGGTTGACAGCATAACTTTCGGGCCGCAATATATTGATATAAGTTACGGACGCCCCATAGATGATACCGGAATGACAGTCTTCTTTATGACTCCCACGCCCGGTGCCGCCAATACCGCCCAGGGCTATACAGGCAAATCCAACCAGCCGGTTATACTGACACAGGGCGGAGCATATGCGGGATCAGTAACGGTTACCATAACCAATGATCAGGGCGGAAAGGTTTACTATACCACCGACGGTTCGGAACCTACAGAGGAGTCAAATGTATATACCGCCCCCCTAACCTTTACCAGTACTACGGTGCTCAGGGCACGCATACTTGAGGACGGCATGATGCCGGGTCTGACCAAGACCATGACATATTTTCTTAACAATGAGTTCCAGGGGCACAGCCTGCCGGTGGTATCGCTGGCAACAGAGAGCAGCAATTTCTGGGACTCAGAGCATGGAATATACGGTTATACCAACAAATACAATGAGAAGGCTGATTTTGAGATTCCGGTAAACATTGAACTCTATGAGAACAACGGCAGTGACAGGGCTGCATTCAATGAGGCGGCCGGAGTAAAGATAAACGGTCTCTATGCATGGCAACTGCCGCAGAAAATGCTTGGAGTATATTTCAAGAAGAAATACGGCGAGAGCAAGCTGTCATACCAATTGTTCTATGATGATGAGCGCACCAAATTTGATGATTTTGCGCTGCGTGCATCGGGCAATGACTGGAACTACACCATGTTCCGTGACGGACTGCTTCAGCAGGCTTGCCGCAGGGGCGGGCTCAATCTTGCCCTACAGGCATTCCGTCCGTCGGTGGTATATCTGAACGGAGAGTTCCTGGGCATCCATAACATACGCGAGAAAGTCAACGAGGAGTATGTTGAAACCCGCTACGGGCTTAAGTCAGGCACATTTGACATGATTGAAGGTGACCAGAACGTAGAGGCCGGCGATTGGGAGGAGTGGAACCACTACAAGGAACTGTGGCAGAAAGACCTGAGCGTACAGGCCAATTATGACGCTCTGACCGCCATAATGGATGTTGAGAACTATACTGACTTCATGGTGGCGCAGATTTGGAGCCACAACACATCGGTCAACCACAACCCGATGGCCTGGAAGCCAAAGGGCGAAGGCGTGTGGCGCTGGATATTTACTGACGGCGACCGTGGTTTCAACAAATATGCCGATGACTATACCGACTGGTACGCCGAAAAGACCAACATGCCTTTCGGGTCAATGCTCAAGAATGATGGTTACCGCAAGTATTTCTGCAAACGTGCCGCCGACCTTCTGTTCACAGCGTTCAATCCTGAGGAGATACAGCGCCAGGTAACAGAGCACAGCAAGGATATAGAGCCGCTGATGGAACAGCAGGTTGACAGATGGCTGGGCACCAGCAGTTCATACAGCGGCAATGCGCTCACATCGACCAGGCAATGGCGCAGCAGGATAAGTTATCTCAGGGATTTCTGCAACGGCAGGCCCATCGTTCTTTTATGGGATATGTATGAGAACTACGGCGCGGGCGCTCCTGCCCTGCTCACCCTTACAGGCAAGTCAGGTTTCACGTTCAACGGTCTCTCCATTGACAAGAACAAGTGGAGCGGATCATACCCCACCGATATGGAAATTACCCTTACTGCCGGAGAGCGTGTGGGTTACACGTTCAAGGGTTGGCGTGAGAATGCCGTAAAGAAACTGATTTCCACCGGCAGCCAATGGAAATATCTTGATGACGGAAGCACTCCCACAGCATGGTATTCAGCCTCATTTGATGATTCAGGATGGAAATCAGGTACATCGCCTCTGGGATATGACACTGATGAAAAGATGACTGACCTGATAAAGACTACCGTGAACTACGGCTCAGAAAACTCCAAGTATGTCATTACATATTTCCGCCGTAAATTCACTGTTCAGGATAACCCCGAATCATACCTGCAGATAAAACTCCGTCTTTTGCGTGATGACGGTGCGGTAGTATGGATTAACGGCAAGGAGAGAATACGCAGCAACCTGAGGGAGAACTTTGAATCAAATCCTCTGGCAGACAATTATGCAATTCCAAAACGTGCAGCCATAAGATATGTCACGTATGACATAGATCCCTCCTGGCTCAGTCAGGGTGAAAACACCATAGCCGTAGAGATACACCAGACATCAAGGAGCAGTTCCGATATCATAATGGACGTTGAACTTCTGGCAGTGCTTAATCAGACGGCGGCTCAGAACCGTCTGAGCGGCCAGACAAGCCCTACCCTCAAGTTCTCTGTTGATTCTGATATGGCAGTAGAGGCCATGTATGAGCCTGACGGCCTTAACATGCTTCCTGATACCATATTCACTGACATGACCTTGCTCAAGTCCAAGTCACCTTATTATACAGCGGCCGATGTCACTGTCATTAAAGGCGCACGCCTTACCATTGAGCCGGGTGTAGAGATAAGGTTTGCACCAAATTCCTGCATGATTGTGAACGGAGGCATTACCGCTCAGGGCACCAGTTCTGACAGCATACGTTTTGTGCTCAATCCGCAATATGCCGGACAGGCCTGGGGAGCGCTCTGCATTATAAACAGTGATTCCAAATCAACGCTCAGTTATGCAACCATGCGCGATGCCAGCCAGGGTCCGCGTATGTATAACTGCGTGGCAGCCATATCGGCATACAACTGTCAGCAACTGCTGCTTGACCATCTGAATATAACAGATGTGACGAGCAATCCCATAGCAGCCCGTTACAGTGACGTTACACTCACCAACAGCCTGATACACAGCCGCGTAACCGGTGACCTGATAAACATCAAGTACGGCAAGGGACGCGTGGAGCACTGCACGTTCATAGGTAATGACAAGGTCGATACCGATGCCATTGACTATGACGGTGTAAACGGCGGAATAATCAGGGATGTTGTGGCCCACCACTTCCTTGGCGGCAACAGTGACGCCGTAGATATCGGCGAGCAGGCTATTGGTGTAATCATTGACAGCCTGCTGGCCTACAACATAACTGACAAGGGCATAAGTGTAGGCCAGCGCTCAAGCGTAAAGGTCAGCAACTCAACATTCATCCAGACCAACATGGGCGTTGCCGTAAAGGATTCATGTCATGCCGATGTTGACAAGTGCACATTCTTTGCCGTGGCAACTCCAGTGGCCTGCTATGAGAAAGTTGACGGCCGTCTGGGTGGAAATGCCGTGGTAACAGAATGCATACTCTCCAACAGTTATGACCAGACATACCTGTGTGACACCAAGTCCAGCATCAGATTCAGTGCATCACTGTCTGACGGTGACACGCTCTCTGCAGGCAACCTGTATGGTGATCCGCAGTTTACATCGGCCACGTATTACATGTTAACGCCTGCCGACCTTAAGATTGGCTCTCTCTACATGCCTGAGACACCGCAGATTGAACCCGTGATCAGTGAAATCTGCTACCACCCCATGCTTGATACCGAGTCAGAGTACATAAGGATTTACAATCCTACAGATAAGCCCTTTGACATAAGCGGATACATGCTTAGCCAGGCCTTTGAATTCATATTCCCTGAAGGAAGCCTGATTCCGGCACATGCAAGCGCCTATGTTGCGGCCGATGCCTTAAAACTTACACCCCAAGGCAAGGAGGATCAGATATGGCAGTGGACTGACGGAAAACTCTCCAACAACGGTGAGTCTGTACGTCTGAGCAATGCGGCTGGAATAATCGTTGACCAGGTAAGTTACATGAGCGTGGCTCCATGGCCTGTATCAGAGCAATCAGAAACAACGGTTCTGCTTCTGCGCGATCTGAATGCCGACAACCATCTGGCTGCCAACTGGACCCTTAAGCAGTATCCCACTGATGTGGAACTGATACCTGCGTCACCAAATACGGATATGATTCATGATCTGGGCGGCCGTGCATTAGAGGGACAGTTCCGCGGTATAGTGATAATAAACGGCAAGTTATACTATTACAGGTAATGGCTATACTAGTGACATACAGACGGACCGGCAGGCTGTCCATGCGCATTGTCAAGAATGGCGACGTGCATGTGTCGGCGCCCGTCGGTATGTCAAAGAAGACAGTTGAATTATTTATCAATGAGCATATTGAATGGATTGAAGAAGCCCGAAAGAGGAACGCCGACAAGCAGAAAAAACGCTCGGATTTCTACAACCGGCTGCCATTGAACAACCTCGCAGAAAAAGAAAATGCAATCAGGCAGTTAAGGACTCTCATTGAACCCATGATAGAACGGCATTCAGAGATAATGGGTGTAAGACCAGTGTCTGTTTCCTACAAGCCCATGATATCACGTTGGGGCGTATGCAAATATAAAGACCGCAGCATCTGCTTTTCCATATATCTGCTCCTGCTGCCCGATTGGTGCATTGAGCATGTGGTGGTTCATGAACTGTGCCACCTGTTGGAGCCAAGCCATAATGCCCGTTTCCACGCGCTGATGGACAAATACTTCCCACGGTGGCGGGAAGCAAGAAAGCAAACTTACTAAAGATGTGTCATCTTAGAATTCTATCAGTATGGGGCGATGATCTGAAGGAATCCAATATGAGGCACCTGTGGCACGATGTTGCTCTGTATATCCGGAATTCAGTATCTCAGCACTCTTAATCTGCTTGATTACAGGCTCAGTAGCATAGATAAAGTCTATGCGGCGACCGTTCTGGCTGGACTGAATAAACTCACCCGGGTGCTTATTTGCTATTACGTCAATATATGGAGTATTGTTCCTGATGTAATCATGCACGCAATAGATTGATGAATCTGCAGACAGTTTATAATGATCGTTGTCCAGACTTGAAATGGAATTGAAATCACCCATCATGAGCCACAACTCATTTTCAGGATGCTCAGTGGTAAGGATGGTATTCTTGCAGACATACTCCACCTCTTTCTTGCGGAACTCATCACTGCCGCCGCCACCACCAGGGCCGCCAAATCCCATTCCGCGACCGGAACCCATACCACCTGATGGCCTGGCTCCTCCCTGAGGTGCCCCGCCACCCTGAGGCCTGCCCATTCCTGAGGGACGTCCGCCGCCCATGCCGCCACCCATTGCAAACGGCATTGCATGCATACATACTATATTATAGGTCTTGCCGTCCATATCAATCTGCACCCAACCGGCACCATGGCCCACAATGGTGTCCGAACCGTTGCCGGCAATCCTCTTTACGTTATTGATAGGATGTTTTGAAGTAATTACCTGAGGTGAATTGTCCTGCTCAAGGGCCAGATAGACATACTGATGTCCGTATCGGGCTGCCACCTTATCCCAGTTGGCCGGAAGATACGGTTCCTGACCATTCTCCAGATGTGTAGTTTTAGCCTCACAGAAGACACATACATCGGGATCCGTGGTCTTGAGAAACTCAACAAAGTTGTCATAATTATTGGCCTGATCAGACCACATGCCGTCCTGAATGTTCCAGGAAATGAGTTTTCTGGCCTGTACAGAACCTACGCCCATTAAAACAATCAGAGCACAAATCAAATACTTACGCATACTGAAATATAGTTTAAGCCCTTATAAGTCTCCAAAAATACAAAAAAAGTACAATTGTGTAAAGGCATAAAAACTTTAGACAGTTTTTTGTAAATTTGTGGTAATGACTGATAAGGATAAGATAGAGCAGACATTCGGCAATAATCCGCGTGGAGCCTATATCAAAAGCACTTGGACTACCTGAAAACGTACTCCCGCTCTGCGTAATTCCCGTAGGTGTTCCCGCCGAGAATCCGGAACCCAAGGACAAATGGAAACCTGCTAACATCCACTGGGAGAAGTGGTGATTATACAGACCAAAAAATCGGACTATAGAGAGTTATTTGTGTCAATAACAATTAATTATCAGTCACAATAGTTGTGATCAATGACTATTGATATTTGCACATTCTTGAGGATGGGTTGGAGTTTCTCAGTCAATGAGTTGACAAAAGCCTGATCATCAGTGACGGTAAGGTCCGGAACCACATCGACCGATACGCGGTTATCGGACTCAAAGTAGTAAAAAGCATGCACTTGGATAACATGTTCCTGTTGCGCGAGGGTCTGAGTGACCACTTTCTGCAGCTCGGCGTGACAGTTGTTTCCGGTTGCATTTGCATAGATTCCAACCGTCATTATGATGCCGTGACGCGTTAGCATCATTTCCGATATCTTTCTGGTCAGACCATGAATCTGGTGAGCATCCATAGTATCCGGCACGCTGATATGCAGTGAGCCGATGGACAGATTGGGGCCGTAACCGTGCAGAATAATATCATACACACCCTGCACACCTTCCATCTCCAGAATCTCAGACTTTATCTGATGAGTTAGTTCAGCCGATACACGCGCACCAAGCAACTGGTTTATGGGCGATGCCAGCATCTCAATACCTGCCTTGATAATCACAATTGAAATAAGTACGCCCAGGTAACCGTCTAACGATACGTTCCAGATGAGCATTATACCGGCCGATACTAACGTAGCCAAGGTGATGACGGCGTCAAACAGGGCATCGGATCCGGAAGCAATCAGTGCATCACTCTCCAGTTTCTTACCCTGATTGCGGACATACCAACCCAGCACCAGTTTGGTCAGGATGGCCGCAATGATCACAATCAGCGTGATTGTAGTGTAATCCGGTTGTGTGGGATTGATAATCTTTTTCACTGATTCGACCAATGACGTTATACCGGTAGTCAGCACAATAACCGATATGATTATGGCCGTAAAGTACTCCACGCGGCCATAACCGAACGGGTGTTCCTTATCGGCCGGGCGTATGGACAGTTTGGTGCCTATGATGGTGATGACACTTGAGAGTGCATCACTCAGGTTGTTCACTGCATCAAGTACGATGGCTACGGAATGGGCCAACAAACCTACCAGTGCCTTGAACCCTGCCAACAGCACATTAGTAACAATACCTATTACGCTGGTGCGTATGATTTGTTTTGATCTATCCATTTTTTCTCCTTTGTGTCTGCAAATTTACCAAAATATGAGTATCAAAACATATACTCAAAACTAGTACTTTTGCATCGGATACTAAATAATGGTGACCGATGAAGAATGAATATACCCTGCAGGACAAGATGAGGGACCTGATTGATGACAACAATCTGTTGCTTCTGGTCCTAAGCCGGTTCGGAATACA
>JAFZKA010000057.1 GCA_017551925.1 Bacteroidaceae bacterium
GCCGCTTGACAATATGCCGCCTTCGATCGTTCCACCGGAGACGGTAACTGAATAGGTGGGCGCAGAGCTGGTTCTTTCAAACTCCGCTGTGACTTTAACAGCTTCAGCGGGCATATCGAAGCTTGCCGTATATCCCCCGCCCGAACCGTTTGGAGAAAACAGGATCTCCGTCCCGTTCACGCTTATCTTTTTCAAGGTATAGCCAGAACTTTCATTGATAGAAAGCGTAACAGTCTCTCCCTTGGCAAATTCGGTCTTTCCGCCATTGATCGTGATACTGCCGCCGCTTAACGGACTCCATACTTTGGAGACAGTGTAGGTTATCGGTTCAAAAACAGCCTTCATCACCACGTTTGCGTTACCGATTTTGAACTTGTCGTTTTCAATCGTAACACCACCAGAAACCACCTGCCATTCCTTGAACTGGTAGCCACTGTTCGGTGTTGCTGTCAGCGTAACTTCCGTATCTGTCGTCCCGGAAGCCACATTTGCAGAAGCCGTTCCGTTGCCGTCATTTATAACGGTCACGGCATAAGTACTTGTTGGTAATGTCTCAAAAGCTGCAACCAGATTACGGGCATATGTTACTCTGAATGTATATGCGGCACTCGTGCTGACCTGCGTTCCATTTTCAGTCCAGCGCACAAACTTATAACCATCCTGTGGTGTTGCCTGAACTGTGGCATTTGTTTTTTCCTGATACGAACCGTCCCCGGAAACCGTTCCACCTGTAGCGGGATTACAACTTAACGTGACGGGGTACTCATACACCGCCTCCGCCGTCACATTGGTTTCGGGACAGGTGAAACTGTCTCCTGCGCTGTATTCCGTGTCACCGATCTTCCATCCCCTGAATCTTGCGCCCGTCGGTGCCTTGAACGCTGTGAAATTATTAAAGCCAGGTAATGTGATGGTTTGTCCCACATAGTGGGTCACGTTTACCGGAGTAGTATTTTTGTCAGTATACGTTATTGTGATGGTGCGGCGTTGAACACGAATTACTTGGCTATTGGACTTGCTCGGATCATACGTCGACGTCGCGGTGATGGTAACACTTGTCTCTCCAGTAGGTTCTCCGACCACTGTTATGTGTCCGGTTTCATCTACTGTGACCAATGCGGTGTTGCTCGATCTCCATGTCACTTCCTGGTTTGCGTAGGACGGTTCTATGGTTGCACTTGCCGTTCCTTCCTCCCCATATTTCCATAGGCTCCTTGAAGGCGTAATCGTGACGCTCACGTTTGTTATCGTACAATCATACACCGCCTCCGCCGTCACGTTGGTTTCGGGGCAGGTGAAACTGTCTCCTGCGCTGTATTCCGTGTCACCGATTTTCCATCCCCTGAATGTTGCGCCCGTCGGTGCCTTGAACGCTGTAAAGTTATTAAAGCCAGGTAATGTGATGGTTTGTCCCACATAGTGGGTCACGTTTACCGGAGTAGTATTTTTGTCAGTATACGTTATTGTGATGGTGCGGCGTTGAACACGAATTACTTGGCTATTGGACTTGCTCGGATCATCCGTCGACGTCGCGGTGATGGTAACACTTGTCTCTCCAGTAGGTTCTCCGACCACTGTTATGTGTCCGGTTTCATCTACTGTGACCAATGCGGTGTTGCTCGATCTCCATGTCACTTTCTGGTTTGCGTAGGACGGTTCTATGGTTGCACTTGCCGTTCCTTCCTCCCCATATTTCCATAGGCTCCTTGAAGGCGTAATCGTGACGCTCACGTTTGTTATCGTACAATCATACACCGCC
>JAFZKA010000058.1 GCA_017551925.1 Bacteroidaceae bacterium
TAATATTTGGCGATATAAAAATAACTAAAACTTAGTAGCTTATTTTATTTATACTATGAAAAACACAAGCCACAACAGCTCGTCAGAGCTGGAGCTCGAAGAGCTCTCTCCAATTTTATTTGGATTACAAACATAGATACTGACGCGCCGAGGGTGGCGACGGTTCTGGAACCTATATCCCTAAATTTCTTTGCTCACTGGGAAACTTTAGTGAGCGGCAAGATTACTCTCCACCCTCATTGTAGGGGTCGTTGGTTTCACCCAGCTCTACCTCCTTGAGGATGTCGGCGGACTTCTCACCCGTTACGGCATTCACAAAGAAATAGCGCATAAAGATCTTGGGACGGCCTGCGCTGGGTGCTCCGTTCTTATTGTCATAAGCGGCCTTGATGTCCATGGTGTCAGCTACCACGCTGTACGGGTCAGCGAATGCTGAAGCCTTGTCAAAGGCGTTGCTTATGCCGTGGCTGGTGGGGGCTGAGGCCTCGATGACCAGACGGAGGTTTGCTACGTTCTCAGGGATGCTGAGCAGGGTAAAGTTGAATGCCTGGTCTGTGAGCTGAACTGTTGCAGCTGCAGGGGCATCGACTCCTACCAGTGCGGGCGGATTAGCTACAGCGTTACCGCCGCAACGGATGATCCAGAAGTTGAGACGCTGGTAGAGGTTAAGACCGGATATCTTAGCGCTGGAGCCCAGGATTGAACGGCCGGCCTGACTCTGGGCAAGGTTGTTCCATGCCTTGATCTGGGCTACGGTGAGGTTCTTCCATGACTGGGAGAGCTGCTTGAAGATACCCTTTACGGTTGACTGACT
The DNA here is from genome assembly GCA_017551925.1 of Bacteroidaceae bacterium. Taxonomy (GTDB): domain Bacteria; phylum Bacteroidota; class Bacteroidia; order Bacteroidales; family Bacteroidaceae; genus Colenecus. The sequence goes on from JAFZKA010000058.1 coordinate 815, forward strand.
GGCGGTAGTGGTCTTCTTGCCATAACCGCGGTTACGGAGATACTTGCGGCCCTTGGCCTTTGCTGCGGTCACGCCCTTGGCGCTACCTGACATCTCCTCAAATGCAATTGAAGGTGCGTACTTCATAGTTTTGATGTGTTTTGATGGTTAATGAAAATGGTTTGTGTTTCACGGTTGATATATTGTAGCTACTTATATCCTATAGGTTGTTCTGGCATATCCTGTCATCCTGATGGCGTGGGCCGCTTAGGCCGGTGGCCACGTCCATCCAAGAGGTCTCAATGAAATACTTGAGGCCTACGGTGGGACGGACTGTAAGGCGGTCTATATAGACGGTTGTGATGTCTGCATGGGTTTGCTCCGGAATGAAGCCGGCATCTACCAAGACAGGAAGGCCTGCACCCTGGGTTATACCGGTGCTGGTCGCTGCGCTCATCCTTACGGCAAGGCGGTAGCCTGTGCCCGGATTAACCAGGCGTGAGAACTGGATTAGTCCAGGAGTGACAATGATGTTGCGGTACTCTACTGCAGGGATGGTTGGCATTTGTGTGGGAGGCTGCTTGAGCATATCTAAACCAAGCAGGGCACGGTTGCAGTTGAGGGTGACGTAAGCGTTTACTGCAGGGCTTTTGGCTTCCATGCGGCTGCTGAAGCTGTACTGCTGGGCGAATGCTGACCAGGCATCAATCTGGGCGGGGCTTAAACGCTTGAAGCTGCGGCCCACGCGGGCAAAGAGCGCACGCATATCTTTCTGCTGCGGGGTTACCTTGCCGGGCTGACGAGCACGGCCTGAAAGGATTGTACCGAAACGGGTACTGCGGGCGGTTACCTCTCCCGCTGTGCCCGTCATGGCATCAAATGCAAGTGATGTGCGTGTTTTCATGGTTGTGGCGTTTCATGGTCCTTATCTAGTATCTGCACAAATTTACAAAAGAAAATCCCCAGATGCAAGCATTCTGGGGAATATTTTGCACAAAAAGTTTAGGAGTGTGCAATTGAATATTTTAAAGCCGTTAACTCCTACCAAACAGCCAATTCCAGATTCCTCTGAAACCACTTACCTTAACCGGTTGCTGAATTATTATCGGACTGTCAGCCTCTATCAGACTAACAACCTCCATAGGTTGTATCATCTTAACTTGTTCAACCTTTTTCTTATGCCGTATTGTCTTTATATATGTAGACAGTTGCTTATCCTTTGTCTGCTTCAGCGCTTTACCATACTTCTCTTCACACCTTATAAAATAATCATCCACTTCCGCCTTAAGCGCCTCCACATCATTCCCTAAGTAAATCCATTTGCCATGCCTGTTCTTTTTCCAATTATCAGGCTCCGTTTCCTGTAAAATCTCAATCCATCTTAAAATGGTATTGTCAGTAATCATCTTTCCTGTACGGCTCCTAAACTCCGGATATCCGTACCTATACAGTTTGTTAAACTCTTGAACAATTGTCTTACGGCTACATTCTTTTGACATTTGTACCTTCATCCACTTCACACCAATGGACTCCTCAACCCATATCCTTTTGTACTCATGCATATATAAAGCCCGATCCGTATTCTCCCTCACGCTGTCAGCGTCAAGACCTTTCTTCCTGAACAACTCCTCATAATGGGCTTTCAGTTCCTCCTCAACCTTCTCGGCCGTATGGTTCCTTATTCTTTTCATGTCTAGCGGCAGCCAGTCCTTCACCCCATTGTCATACATTACAACAATCCGCTTCTGCTCAGGCAGAATCTTCAACACCGTGCAGTCCAGTGTAAAAGCTCTGCTCCGGTACTCAATTCTGTCACCAACTGCCATCCCCTCATAAATTACCTTCCTCGGACGGGCATTTTCCACCGCCTTCTTATCCTTATCAGCGACCTGCGCCCAGACACTCTTTTTCTCTCCAAAGTATTTATCAAGATACTCGATGCCCATAATCTCGCGTAGCTTATGCCGGTCAACTTTCACTACCTCATTTACAGAAATGTATCTCTTCTTATCCTCCTCATCCCTATATTCCACAGGGTAATACTTTCGGTCCCATTCTTCATTTCTCTTCTTCCGCTGCCCCCGCTTTGCCAGTTCCTCCTGAATTTTCTCTGGTGCTTTAAGCAAGATCTGAGCCACGCGCTGCCTGCTGATGCCATATTCACGTCCTATAGCCTCATACTTTGCCATCACCCCATCTTTATCATCTACGGGGGTGCCAAAATAGAATTCAGTAACAATATTCTGTGTCCGCTCATCTAATAGGCCTATAAGGGAGCGCACATAATCCATTCTGTGCTCCCTCTCCTCAAACCCGTCAGGCGGCATAAGCTCACTCTCCAAGGTATCCAGTTCAATGTCCTCTATGTCTAGTCCTTCCTCGTTAACCATAACACCCGGCATTCGGTATTAAAATAAGCCGTTGTCACCTGCGAAATTACACATTCCAACAGCAACATCCTAACAAAAAGCGTCCCCCGTGTGTCCCAGATATGTTCATTTTATATTCAATTCATCAAAACCCGTTACACTTCCGTTACAAAACCGTTTCCTTTACTCCCAATTACTGCCACACCCCTATTATAGGACAATTATTGTAGATGTATAGATATTATCCATTACCTTTGGACTATGGCAACAGAATACGGCAATAGAATTGATAGAGTCCATACGATAAAAATCAAATGGACACTGCCGATCCCGCTCGACAAAAAAAAGTTTGAAGAACTGCGGGCAGATAAATACTGTGGTTGGTATTATATAACCAGGAAGTTTGGCGAAACAGAAACAGCCTTATATATTGGAAAAGCAGAAGGATTTATTTACAAGAGGATATTACAACACTCCAAGCATGATTCAAGAGAATCATACATGAATAGAAAGGGGCTGAAACTAGTACGTTTTGGTACCGTTGAAAATGTAACTTTGAACACTAAAGAAAAAATCAGCAGACACTATCATCTGGACCGTTTCCTTAAAACAATAGAGAGTGAATTGATTCAGGTTGCTCAACCATTATCCAATATTTCACAAAGCAAGAAATACACCAGGTGGTATAAGTTTAGGATTATTAGCTCCAATATCAGCCCCGATTTACTTGATCATGTAATTGAGAATAAAGAGAACGCCAATACCATTCCCTGCCCGAAATGGTGGAAAGGACAATTAGAATAGTACCTATAAGATAGATTTTATACCTATGCCTGATATGGTGTGGGTGATGAAAAGCCTAAGGAGATTGCATCTACGATACCACCCGGATCCTGTTTCATATCATCATATATCATGTAGGCATCCATCAAGTTTTTTAATCCAGTCCTGAACCATCGGCCAAGTTCCGGTATCTCCGGAATCCAGAGCATATCCATCTTGGCGACAACAAGGATTGAGCCATCAGGAACATCCATATAGAAGAATCTGGGTGTTAGGCTGCTGTTTATATAATCTATTACGCTGTTGCTTTTGTTGATATCATTATCATCTGACGGATCCAGAACGTCAAGATACCATGCTGTGAGAATGATGTAGTTCCAGTCTTTGCCGCCATATACGGAAAAATCAAAGTCTTTATATCTGAAAACTAATACATCCTCATGCTGCCTCTTATATTTGATTTTCATTTCATCAAGTATGGGGAACAATAAATCTAATACATTAGGCCGTGTCTTAATCTGCTGGGCTGTTTTGAAATAATACACCTCCTCCTTGGGTTGATGCGTGGGGTCTTCTTCAACACCTTTCTTCATTTTGAAATATGAGGTGATGTTGGTGATTATCATTTGTAATGCACACAGGAAATATTTGCTGCAGTCTGGTATCTCCGGAATAAGCAATAGGTCAATTTTACAATCTACCTGGACACTGCCATCTTCATTTGTGCAACATAACTTGGTAAAGTGAATGCGGTTGTTCTTGTTGATTATGTCATGGATACGAAGATTCTCCTCCTCATCATCAATTTGGAATGAGTCAAAGTTTTGGATGCTTATGGTAATATATCTACGGTCCTTTATGGTTTCTACAAGGAACTTGAAGGACTGATATGTAACCTCAAGACACTCTGGAACCTCAGCAAGAACTTCATACTTAAGTTTTAGTTGTTTGAGAATCTGTAATGTCTGGTCCATAACGGATTGTGTTGATGCGACCTCCTTACGAGACTTGAACAAATACTCATTCTTCCAGTTTATTCTTTGAGCCATAACGCATTAATTTGTGTTCTGTGAGTAATTGAAAAGGACTTTTGACAGAATGCAAAAGTACAACTTTATGTCTCATAACACACCGTTTTAAGGAGAAAGCTTTTTCCAATTGTTTCGGTAGCCGGTTACCTCATCTATCAGGCGGTAGCGGATGTGGGCCTGAATAGAATTAAGGCCCGAATTGGGAACTTGGAATTCTATTTCATTACCATGTGTTCCTGTAGCCATGCAACTACGCATTTTGCTGGGATCACAGCCCACACCCGGAGCTGTAAGCTGGATCCGGGCGGAAAGATGCCAACGTTCAGGATGAACGGTGTCTGTAAGTGTTAGGCGGCAGCGCAATGTTGCTACTCCAGTACCAGGTATTATCTGCAGGAGTTCTAATGCTGCAGAGGGAAACTGAGGGAAAGGCTGCGGCTGCGGAACGTGTTCATTGCCAAGCTGAGCGAAGCCATGGTAAGCACTGACAAAGAGATTGAATCCGCTAATATGATGCTTCTCATTATATGGCGGGCGGTGGGACGGTACGGAACGGGCGTAGTCATTCCACTGCAGCTGGACTGCATGAGGTTGATGCTGCCAGGCCTTGATGGCACGAAGGTGAACCTGCTGCTGGTCAAGCTGGGCGGGTGAACCGACAAAGGGGGTGCGGGGCTTGCGTTTCCAGTAGCACTGGCCGTTACGGTGGTAGAAGGTGATATCACCTATTGAGGACCAGCAATCCTGAATGATGGTGTTGGGTGTGAAACGTGGCATATTTTCTTGATATTAGTGTTACTATGTACAAAGATACGGAAAAGGGGGTATATTTGCAGATGTAGAGACAATA
>JAFZKA010000059.1 GCA_017551925.1 Bacteroidaceae bacterium
AATACCATAGCGTTTGTGGATATAGTATTCACTATACCCATCCTCAATCATCTTCATGTAATTGAGGCGATCTTCATAAGAATGAATTTTTGACATAAGAAACCCCAAAAGTTTTTTGTCTAACTTTTGGGGTTCATGTCATTTCCCTGTGTCATTTTCGACAAAAGAACGAGTGGATTTCACTATCCGCTCGTTCTTTTTTGTGCGATATTCCGGGAAAACTTGAAGGGTTTGAGTTATCTTTGCAGAAAAGATACCTGTATGGATATACCTAAAGGAAAAACACGGGAAGAAATCAAAGCCCGTAAACAGATAAATGGTATTTCTATACCATGATGGCATCAGACTTCTTGTTGGACATCAAAAGGCAACAGATGAGTTTGTTCAGTATTGTATTACAGCAAAAAAATAAAGCCAGCCTGGGACGCTGACTTTAGAGCTCGAATCAAGTTTCCTTGAGAGGGTTGTCATCCCTTCTACCCGAATTCTCTGCGACGATTCCGATGCAAAGTTACTAATTATTCTGATTATTCAAGAAAATGTTGAAAAAAAGAACCTTATCTTTGTGTATATGATAGTATGTATAGCTGAGAAGCCCAGCGTAGCAAAAGATATTGCCGATGTGCTGGGCGCCAAGACAAAACACGACGGCTACATTGAGGGTAACGGTTATCAGGTAACCTGGACCTTCGGCCACCTTTGTACCCTGAAAGAACCCCATGACTACACTGCCAACTGGAAGAACTGGAGCCTGGGCAGCCTACCTATGATACCGCCCCGGTTCGGCATCAAACTGATTGAGGACAAGGGAATTGAGAAACAGTTCAAGATAATTGAATCACTAATGCAGAAGGCCGATGGCATTATCAACTGCGGTGATGCCGGCCAGGAGGGTGAACTCATACAGCGCTGGGTGATGCAGAAAGCCGGTGCCAAGTGCCCGGTCAAGCGTTTGTGGATTTCATCGCTGACCGAGGAGTCCATACGTGAAGGATTCAGCCACCTGCAGGATCAGGAGGCGTTCAAATCACTTTATGAGGCCGGTCTGTGCCGCGCCATCGGTGACTGGCTGCTTGGCATGAACGCCACACGCCTTTACACCATCAAGTACCGCACAGGCAACAGCCGTCAGGTGCTGTCCATCGGCCGCGTACAGACCCCTACTCTGGCACTTGTGGTTAACCGCCAGAAGGAGATTGACAACTTCAAGCCTGAGCAGTACTGGGAACTCAAGACCGTTTATCGTGACACCACCTTTTCATATACAAAAGGCAAGTTCACCAAGATTGAGGACGGACAGAAACTGCTTGAAGAGATACGCCCTCTGAACTTTGTCATTACCGATGTAACCCGCAAGGAGGGCAAGGACTACGCTCCGCGCCTGTTTGACCTGACATCACTACAGGTGGAGTGCAACCGCAAATACGGTTACTCTGCCGATGACACCCTCAAGACCATACAGTCACTCTACGAAAAGAAGATAACCACATATCCGCGCGTGGATACCACATTCCTGAGTGATGACATATACCCCAAGTGCCCCGGCATCCTGAAGGGACTCAAGGATTACGCCCAGTTCACCGCTCCGCTTGAGGGAATCAAACTGTCCAAAACCAAACGCGTATTTGACAACAGCAAGGTGACTGATCACCATGCCATCATCCCCACTGGAGTCTATCCCAATAACCTGACCCAACAGGAGCGTGCCGTGTTTGACCTGATAGCCCGCCGTTTCATCGCGGTGTTCTATCCCGACTGTCTCTATGCCCAAACCACAGTATTGGGCAAGGCTGGCCGAGCAGAGTTCAAAACCACCGGCCGCGAAATACTTAAACCAGGATGGAGAGTGCTGTTTGATAAAGAGAAATCGGATGAAAAGGCCGATGATGAAGAGCGCATACTTCCCCAGTTCACCGTCGATGAAAGCGGCCCACACCTACCTGAACTGCAGGAAAAATGGACCACGCCGCCCAAGCCCTACACTGAGGCAACCCTGCTGCGTGCTATGGAAACCGCAGGCAAACTGGTAAACGATGAGGAACTGCGTGACGCAATGAAGGAGAACGGAATAGGCCGTCCGTCAACCCGTGCCGCCATAATAGAGACCTTATATAAACGCGGGTACATGCGTAAGGAAAAGAAGAACCTCTATCCCACCCCCACCGGCACCAGCCTGATAGACCTCATTCATGAGGAACTCCTAAAGAGTGCTGAACTTACCGGTATCTGGGAGAAACGCCTTCGCGAGATTGAGCGCGGCAAATACCAGCCCGCCCAGTTCATGGATGACTTAAAACAGATGGTTTCTACCCTGGTCCACGACGTTCTGGCAGACAACTCATCAAGACTATAAACGCCCCCACTATATTAAAATGTGTTAATTGTGTGGCGCATATAAAAAACGATCCATATATTTGCGGTGTATTAGTGAAATAATACACCAACAAGCATCAATCCGTTTACTAATAATTAATCTTATATGAAGAAGTCTTTTTTTATTGTTTGCACAATGCTGAGCATAATGGGATGCGGCAATGTGGCTGTTCAGGATGTTCCCGTGGTAGATGATGACGATGCCGTTGAGGTGGCATTTGAGGATGTGACAACCGATGTAAGGATTGTGCCACTCATATCGGATGATCCGATAGGCGCCTGCAAGGAACTCCACTGTTACGGTAATGAGGTTCTTATGTCAGACCAGAACGGCGAGTACATCTACTATTTTGTTGACGGAAAGCTCAAGTCAACGCTGCATGCCGTAGGACGCGGCCCCGGTGAATATACCAGCATTGCCCACTTCACCTATTCACCCACCAAGAAACTGATTCTGGTAAGCGCAGTTGGTGATGTTGATGAGTTTATGGGGTCCGCCAACTCCATGGTGATGAAATACTCTGTCCCTGACATGAAATATGTAGGGAAAATCTCTGTTGAAGGCAAATTATCCGTCATGTCATGCCAGGATGGAGATAAGATACTGTCTGTAGGCACTCCGTTGCAACTGTCATTAGAAAGTTTTGATGAAAATTCAGTTGACACATGCAGAATTATCCTTTCTGACATAGAGACCGGAGAGACCATCAGGAAAATTGCCGATGTATCATATTATGATTTCCTGCAAAGTGATATTCTGCAGTCAAAAGGCAAGAATCTGAGCAACAATGTGTGCATTGGCGGTTATGTAAACAAACTCTTCCACTATGAAGGAAACAAGCAGGAATTGGTCTTTGCCTTTACCTTTGGCAAAAAGAATATCCCGCAAAAACATTTTGAACTTGACCAGCCAACCAGCAAAGCAATAATGGATCTGCTTGAATTTATGATGGGTGAACAGGCAAAGGACTGCCTTGAAGGCGGTTTCTGGCCAATGGTTGACGGAAACAGATATTCATTCTGGTATCACAAGGCTCTGGAACACTATCGTGACCACTATTTCAGGTATGAAAACGGTGAGACAGTAAACTACTGCGGTTTCCGTCCCAAAGGAAGCGACATACCGCTTGTTCCCAAAAGCGTAGATGATGACACCTATGTTGCCATTGTAGAGGGCGCCCCTGAATCACGCTTCGCTTTCTCCCAGGACCGCAGCACATTCTCTGCCGATCTTGAAAAAACAATGAAATCACAAACCCTGAACAACCCCGTCCTTGTATATTACAAGATAAAATAGTACAATTGGGGACAGTCCCCAATTGCATCATTTTCCCCAAGTGAGCGAAACATAAAGAGGTGTGGTCTCGGAAACCATGGCCGCCCGTGGGCTTGTGAAGAGGCCACTGAAAAAGTCCTTAGGGTATAACAGAAAACACATTTAAATAATCCGCAAACTTTCTCCATTTTTTTTGGTAGTTTGTGGATTGTTTTGTATCTTTATCTTGTTGA
>JAFZKA010000060.1 GCA_017551925.1 Bacteroidaceae bacterium
ATGAGCCTTCTCAACACAGACCAGAAGCGTGAGAAAGAGCACATGGCTACCATGCTGACCATGGCTCGTGACTATGCACGCGGCAAGGGCTTCAAGGGCACATTCCTGATTGAGCCTAAACCATGCGAGCCTTCAAAGCACCAGTATGATGTTGACACCGAGACTGTTATCGGTTTCCTCAAGGCTCACAAGCTGGATAAGGACTTCAAGGTAAACATCGAGGTTAACCACGCTACTCTGGCCGGTCACACATTTGAGCACGAACTGGCTTGCGCTGTTGACGCCGGTATGCTCGGTTCAATCGACGCTAACCGCGGTGATGCTCAGAACGGTTGGGATACCGACCAGTTCCCAATTGACCAGTACGAGCTTGTACAGGCTTGGATGGAGATCATCCGTAACGGTGGTCTTGGCACAGGTGGTACCAACTTCGACGCTAAGACACGTCGTAACTCAACTGATCTTGAGGACATCGCTATCGCTCACATCAGCGGTATGGATGCTATGGCTCACGCTCTTGAGTCAGCTGCAAAGCTGCTTGAGGAGTCACCCTACAAGAAGATGAAGGCTGAGCGTTACGCTTCATTCGACAGCGGTATGGGTAAGAAGTTCGAGGAGGGCAAGATGACCTTCGAGGAGGCTTACGAGTACGGCAAGAAGGTTGACGAGCCTAAGCAGACCAGCGGCAAGCAGGAACTGTACGAGGCTATCGTTGCCATGTACGCTTAATCCACAAGCATCAATCAAAAAAGGCTCGGAATTTCCGAGCCTTTTTTTGTCCGCATTAGGGACGGTTCCTTTTGTGGACAACGCAGAACTGTCAGTTTGGGGAGCAGCCGCTCCTTGGCTACGCAAGACCTTTCCGGACCCTAAACGGCGAACTCCTCCATCATAGCCACCTTCGGTGTCTATTCGTCGTCAGACAAGCGCCGTTTTTAACGGGATCCTCCCAAGGTCTTGCGCTTAACGCCAAGTCACTGAATGCTCCCCAAACTGACAGTTCTGCTTCTGCAAATCGCAGGCTTTGATACCGATCTCCCAAAAAGTTCTGTGCACCTTGGAATAATTTCAGCACACAGAAATAACCGTTCTTATTGTGTCATATTAGAGAAAGATATATCTTTGCGATGTAATTCAATATAATTTAATATTATGGCAACACCAATCAGACCAATACCTGTAGTGACAGGTGACGATGCAGCACGCTTCGTAGAAGCTGCTGAAGCTGCGGAACGTAATCCGCACACAGTAGAACTTGAAATGTCGCGCGAGGATTTCAACAAGATTATGTCAACGGCACAAATCTATTAACTATGGGATTTCTTGCCGACAAGTGTATTTTCAAACTGCTTACACGTGAAGTTATTAGCTCGTGCAAGCAGTTTTCTTGTGGATATGATGACTTGGACGAATACTTTTTGAAAGACTCGCCATTATGGGCCGATCAGATGTATGGTAAAACCTATTGCTTTGTTTTAAAGGATGATCCACAAACTATTGTGTGTGCTTTCTCTCTATCAAATGAGACAATCCGTGTAGATTTACTACCTAGCAGCAGAAAGAAACAGTTTCTTAAAACAATACCTAAGGACAAACGAATTCGTCGTTATCCGGCGGTATTGATCGGTAGACTTGGAGTTGACGTTAAGTTCTCGAATAAAGGAATAGGTACAGAACTTATGCAGATTATCAAGTTCTGGTTTATTGAACCCGATAATAAGGCTGCTGTGCGTTATTTGGCCGTAGATGCTCTAAACAATCCTCATACAATGAATTATTATGAAAAGAACGGTTTTGTTTGCTTGTTCAAGGATGAAGAACAGGAGGCAAGCAGTTCAAGACTGAAATTACCATTAAAAACACGTTACATGTATTTTGACTTGATAGATGTCATTAGAAAATAAAACTCCTAATACTTAATATAGGGTGTTGATTCTTTACTGTTCCTGATTACTTCAAACTATCGGGTCCTTTTTTATAATGACACAGAAGGGGCTGTCCCTATTGTGTCACTTGAAGAGGTACTGGGCGAACTCGTGGAGGGATTTGCGCCAGACTTGCCATTCGTGGTCGCCGGGGTAGGAGTTGAATTTTACTTTTACGCCGGAGTCCTGCATTTTCTTGACTATGTTGCGGGTGTGGTCGATGCGGGGATCCTGCTCGCCGCAGCTCAGGAAGAATACGTCAAACTGCTTGTTGAAGTTCTTGGTGTCGGTGAGGATACCGGGGCACTCTGCTTCCAGATCAAAGTTTGATGCGCCCTGGATGCCGCCGAACATTCCGGTGGAGAATACACCCACATTGGCAAAGACCTCAGGGTCACGCAGGCCGATGTAGAATGCCTGGCCGCCACCCATGGATAGGCCGCACATAGCGCGGCTCTTGCGGTCTTTCTTGACGCGGTAGTTCTTTTCAATAAAAGGTATGACGTTGTCGATAAGTTCGCTGCGGAATGTCTGCATGCCTTGCCAACTATAGCCGCCGCCCATGCCGCCGCTGCGTGACTGTACGTTACTGTTAGAGCTTACAACTATCATAGGCACTGCCTTCTTTGCGGCAATCAGGTTATCCATAATCATTGCGGTACGGCCCTGTTCCATCCATCCGCGATGATCTTCACCGCCGCCGTGCTGGATATAGACTACAGGGTAGGAGTCCTTGCTTTCATTATATCCTGCAGGGGTATAGACCATGACTGGACGCCATGCGTTCTCAACGTTTGAGAAATAATATACGGTACGGACCTCACCGTGCGGTACATCCTGAACCTCAAAGACATCCATGCCGGATTCCTTAATCTCAATGGCACTTGTCCAGCGGCTACAGCCGTAGAAGGGCTGGCTGGCGGGATCTGAAACTGATACGTTGTCAATGAACAGGTTGTAGTAGTGGAATCCGGGTACCTGAGGACTGGTGGTAACGGTCCATTGACCGCCTTCAGTCTTGGTCATGTCATACTTGGTACCGCCCAAGTCAATCTGGACTGTCTGGGCCTGTGGAGCCTGTACGCGGAACATTACACTGTTATCGGCCAATACACGTGGGTAAGAGTTGCGGTTGATGTTGGTGACCGGTGAGTATGAACCCTCGGGGAATGATTCGCGACGGAAACCGCCCTGCGGCTGAGCGAAGGACGATGTTGATGCTACTAATAGGGTTAGTAATGCGATTGAAAGATGTTTCATATCTGTTGTGATTAGGTTGGTTCAAAGGTGATAGTATGATGCAAGGATGCGGTCGTACCATTTTGCGGGGAGGATTGTCTTGAGCGTAACTGACAGCCGCTGGACGAATGTTGCTATGATGTAGCGGTTGGCAGGGCGGCGCTTGCGTACTATGCGGCTGATGCGGCGGGCCAGATAGTCGGGCTGCAGACCGGAGCGCTCATCACTCTCAATACCTTTCATTGATTCGCTGTAGCCTGGATAGGCAGTAGTAGCCTCTGGCGGGAGATTCTTGCTGCGTGCAGCGGTGAATCCGGTAAAGAAATCTCCGGGATTGATTATCGTAACGTGGATGCCGAACTGACGTACCTCAAGACGCAGCGCCTCACAATATCCCTCAATGGCAAACTTACTGGCAGAGTACATGCCCTGATAGGGCAGGCCCATAAGTCCGCCTATGGAACTGATGCAGATGATATGGCCGTGATGCTGTTTGCGCATGATAGGGACCACCTGGTTGAGAAGTCTTACCATACCCATAAAGTTGACGTCCATCTGGCGCTGTGCATCTTCTGATGATGTGAACTCAAGCGGTCCTCCTACGCCCATGCCGGCATTGCTGACAACGGTATCAATGCGGCCCTCTTTTTCAATTACGCTGTTTACGGCACTGCGGAGTGATGATTCATCCTGGACATCGGCCTTAAGATATGTTACGCCAGGTATCTGTTGTGAGTCTCTACGATATGTACCATAGACTTTATGGCCGTCAGCACATAATTGTTGAGCCATGGCGCGGCCGAAGCCCGATGTTATGCCGGTAATAAGTATGACCATATCAGTTGTTTATGGTTATGTTCATATGCGGGTACTCAAAGTGGAATCCCTGCTTGGGCAACTCTGTAAAGAGAGCCTTGTTCAGGTCAAACTTGACAGGCCAATAATCCTGTGAGTTTACCCATACTCTTGCTATGAATGTGATTGTACTGTCATTCATGGAACTGAGCATGGACGTTGGGTCAGCCGCACCATCAGTCTTGGAGTCAAGAACACGTTTGTCGGCATTCAGTATCTTGAGAATAGCTTTGATACATTTTTCAGCGTCAGTGTCATATGCCAGGTTGATCTCTATGTCAAGGCGACGTATGGGCTTGGCTGAATAGTTGTCAATATTGCCGTTTGAGAGTGCACCGTTGGGGATTATTATTTCACGGTTGTCAGGTGTGATAATCTTGGTGTTCACTATTGATACCTCTTTTACCGTACCGCTGTAACCTTGGGCATTGATAAAATCACCGGCCTTGAAGGGCTTGAATACCAGAATCATTAGTCCGCCGGCAAAATTGGATACCGTTCCGCTGAGTGCCATACCGATGGCCATGCCTCCGGCGGCCAGGAGCGCTGCAAGTGATGTGGTGTTTATACCCAGAGTACCTATGGTTATGACAATAAGCAGTACGGTCAATGTTATTGATACGAGCGATGTTACGAATGTAGCCAGAGTACGCTCGGTTTCACGTTTTATGAACAACTTGGTGAGCCCTTTCTTGACTCTCCTTATTATCCATGCGCCCACAAAATATATTACGATAGCGGCAAGCAATTTTAATCCGAAATCTATAGCACTCTGCAAAAGTCCCTGAAGGAATGTATCAGGGTCTTGTCTGACTTGTGAAATCAGGTTGCTGGTTGCCGCCTTGATGGAGTCATTCACATTAATAACCGTATTCGGGTCAATTGTTGTCTGAAGAAATGTCATAATATGATGTTTGGTGATGTAAAAATAGGAATTATTCCCCAAAATCAACTATTTTTGGCGTGATATGAAAAAGCAAACCTTATTTCTGATTCTTGTCCTTGTTTTATGCTCTTGCGCCGGGAGCAGTATGAAGGAACTTAAGAGTGCCGAACAGGCTCTTGAAAGCAGTCCTGTTGAGGCCGGTCGCATTTTGGACAACGTCAACCCCGAGAATTTGAGTGGCAGACAGGCCGCATTGTACGGACTGTTACGTACACGTGTTGATTATATTACAGGAAAAGATATAGAATCTGATTCGTTGGCCAGGATAGCAACTGATTATTGGGGCAGCCGCCGTAAAGGCAGATACAATGCCATGAGTTGGACTGCTCTGGGATTTGCATATTCATCAATGGAGAGAGATGCAGAGGCTATTTTTACACTTCTCAAGGCAAAGGAACTCTATAAGGACACACTTTCAAGGGATTATGCCGATGTGGTAAGTCTTTTGGGGCGTCATTTTCTGCGTCGGGGACTTTATGAAGAGGCTGAAAATGCTTTTTCTGAAAGCCGGATTCTTTATCATAACCTTGGTGACAAGAGACTGGAGTCTTTCTCAGAATACAATCTGGGCAAGGTCTATTTTGAGCAGAAGGATTACAGAAAGGCTCAGGGTATAATGGAGAGGAAACTGACTGATATAAATCTGGAGCCGGCATACCGCAATAACTGCAATCTCTATATGGCGCATATTCTTAACGGAATATATAATATGGAGAGGGCTCGTGAGGAACTGAATTATGTGAATGCATATATAGCAAGGTGCAATAATGACGAGGACCTGTCTGCGGGATATGCAATGAAGGGCATAGCATTATATTACCTGCATGAAAATGATTCATCATTTATCTATCTTGAACGTGCGCACAGGCTTTCAAATGATTTGCCGACCAAGATTTTTGCTGTCAAGGGTCTTGAACAGGTGGCTACTCAGGTAAGGCAGTTCCAGGCTGCATGGAATGCTGAAATGCTTAACAAACAGTATCAGCAGGAACTTGACGCTCTTTCAAATGAGTCAGAGATAACACAGATACGTTTACAGTATAATGATGAAATTCAGCAGCATAAGTTCAAGGCCAGAATGTCAAGACTGGTGCTTTATATCATATTGCTGCTGATTGTCTTTATTGCAGCAATAGTGATATTCAATATCCAGCGTGACCGCAGGAGAGAGGCATATTATCTGAAGAAGTATGATGACCAGATTCAGAAACAGATTGAGGAGAAAACTAACTCTGACGGAAACCGCCTGTTGGAGGCCTGTGATGCATTCCGTACAGGAATCGCGTTTAATCTGGTCAATGATATAGCCATGCAGCACCGTTCATTCAGGCAAGAGGAGAGGGATGTGGTAGTACATGACATAAATCTTTATTTTGCCTCTCCGATAGCCCTGTTGCGTGCTGAGATGGGTAAGGTGAGTCAGCAGGAGATTAATCTGATTTTCTGCACTTTGCTTGGCTTTGATCAGGAAATGACCGCTGATATCATGTGTACTTCACGCTCAAATCTGAGAAGCATCAAATCCCGACTCAAGTCTAAGATATCGGCTGATACGTTCTCTCTTTATTTCAAAGAGTGACTCAGAAACAGATTCTCAGGCTTTTGTCTTTTTGCGGTTGCGGATAAAAATCACCACAAGTACAACAACTACGATGGCTGCAATCGAGTAGCCTATCTCATGACTGTAATGTGTTACAGTCTCAACAAGTTGGTCTTCGGCTACAACCTTTGAGAGACTGTAGCCCAGAACGGCGAGTACGGTATTCCATATGCCGGCTCCAAGTGCAGTATAAAAGATGAACTTGCCGATATGCATTTTTGCAAGTCCTGCCGGTATGGATATAAGTTGACGTATTACAGTAATCAGTCTTCCGACAAATGTTGACACTGCTCCGTGCTCGTTGAAATACTCTTCTGCGCGTTTGATCTTGGAACCGTCCAAAAGGAAAAGATGTCCCAACTTGCTGTCAGCAAACTTGTAAACCAATGGTTTGCCTACCCATAGTGCCAGATAATAGTTGATAAGAGCGCCAAACAGGGCTCCAAGAGTGGCAAACACTACTATCAGTATCACGCTCATATCATCATTTGATGCCGCATGATAGGCTGCCGGCGGAACTACCACCTCTGAAGGAAATGGTATGAACGAACTTTCAATTGTCATCAGCAGAGTTATAATCCAGTAGTTCAGGTGTTCAAGGCACCATTGAAGTAATGTTCCCATTGTCAATTCTTATTTGTTGTGGTGAATAATTTTGCTTCTTCATCAGGAAGTATCTGTCTTGCCAATTCCTGAAGATCCTGATCATCAGGGTCAATGGCGAGACCTTCATATAAGTATGTTCTGGCCTGCGCAGGATTGCCGTTCTTGTAATGGCTGCTTGCAATTACATAGAACAGTTCCGTATATAGTTCCTGCGGTACATCAGGGTCAAGCAATAGCATCTCATGTGATTTTGTCAGATAGAACAGGGCATCATCATAATTGGCTTGCTCGTACATGCATCGACCGCAATAGTACAGCAGGGTATATGAGTTCCGGTCATCATCCAGCAGAGAACGGTATATTTTGTATGCTTCATCCCACTGCTCCATGCTGAACAGGCAACCGGCTTTCATCATGTGGGCCGATGAGTTGTCGGGGTCAATGGCCTCAATGAACTCAAAGCACTCTTTGGCTTGAGGAAAGTCATTCTTTTCATAGTAGATACGGCCCAACTGCTCCCAGTAGTATGTGTCATACGCGAATTCGTCAAGAAGGTGGTTGTACCATTCTATGGCGCTGTCAGCCTGACCTGTATCAAAAAACAGATCTGCCTGAAGTTCTATGAAATTCCGGGAGTCAGGTGACAGCACCAAAGCCATGTCCAACCATTTCTGACACAGGTCAAAATAGCGGTTGTCCATAAACTTGACTATAATGTCATTGAACATTCCCGGATCATTATCGCTCAGTTCAACTGCCTGGGTGAACCATGCATCGGCAGTGTCAGGGTCATCTGAAGCAATTGCAATTACGCCTTTCAGATAGAGCAGTTCCTGATTTTCAGGATCATCAATGGATTCTGCTATCACTGTGGCTTCATCCTTGCGTCCGCGTTGTAACAGGTTGCCGGCTTTGGCAATAAGTATGTCAGGATCAGAAGGGTGCAGGTTCAGACCATACTCAATGGCTGCGTCTGACTTTTCAGGCTCACCTGAAATGGTATAGTATTCAGCTATGTTGGCAATGTCAAGACTGTCAAAATAAACGGTACTGCCATCGGACAGCATATTCTCATATGATGCCAGGAGTTCAGTAAACTCCTGACTGTCATAATATGATGCCGAATCGTCCCTCATTTACAGGCTGTTATGCTTTGTCCTTAACCTTGCTCCAGGTATCCTTGAGAGATACTGTGCGGTTGAATATGAGATGCTCCGGTGTGGAGTCCTTGTCGGTGCAGAAATAACCTATGCGCTGGAACTGGAAATGGTCCATGGGCTTGGTGTCTGCCAGGAACTGCTCAACGTAGCAGTTCTCACGCACCTCGAGTGATTCAGGGTTCTTCATCTGCTTGAGTGCCTCAACGGGATCCATACCCTCCTCACGCAGGCGGGCCAGTTCATCACGCGGGTTCTCTACTTTCCAGAGGCGGTCATAGAGACGGACCTCGGCCTTGATGGCGTGGGCTGCGCTTACCCAGTGGATGGTGCCCTTGCACTTGCGGTTGCAGTCAGACTCGCCGGTCTTGGTATTGGGGATATATTCGCAGTAAACCTCCTCTATAGTGCCGTCGGCAGCCTTCTTGCAGCCGGTGCAGAGTACAATGTATGAACTCTTGAGACGTACCTCACGGCCCTGGCTCAGACGGAAATACTTGGCGGGAGCATCCTCCATAAAGTCCTCACGCTCTATCCAGAGTTCGCGGCTGAATGTAATCTTATGTGTACCGGCCTCCGGGTCCTCAGGGTTGTTGATAGCCTCAAGTTCCTCAGTCTTGCCCTCAGGGTAGTTGGTCACTATCAGTTTGACGGGATTGATTACGGCCGATACGCGTGTGGCGCGGCGGTTCAGATCCTCACGAATGGCTGATTCCATAAGAGCCATGTCATTCAGGGCATCGAACTTGGTGTAGCCTATGCGATCCACAAACATACGGATGGACTCCGGGGTGTAGCCGCGGCGGCGATAACCGCATATGGTGGGCATGCGGGGATCATCCCAGCCTGATACCATGCCGTTCTGTACAAGTGCCAGCAGGTTACGCTTGCTCAGAAGGGTGTAGTTCAGGTTCAGTTTGTTGAACTCGGTCTGACGCGGACGGTTGTCATCAAGGTCCTGTCCCTTCTTGAGCCAGTCTATGAACAGGTCATAGAGCGGACGGTGAGGCACGAACTCCAACGTGCAGAGAGAGTGGGTGACACCCTCAAAATAGTCACTCTGGCCGTGTGCAAAGTCATACATGGGGTATGCCTTCCACTTGGTGCCCGTGCGGTGATGCGGAGTCTTAACTATGCGGTATATGATAGGATCACGGAACAGCATGTTGTTGTGCGCCATGTCAATCTTGGCACGCAGCACCATTGAGCCCTCCTCAAGTTCGCCGCTGTTCATCTTATAGAACAGGTCCAGACTCTCCTGTATGGGGCGGTCACGATAGGGGCTGTTTATACCGGGTTGGGTAGGGGTACCCTTCTGTGAAAGGATGGTCTCCTGATCCTGCTCGTCAACGTAAGCTTTACCCTCCTTGATAAGTTCTACTGCAAAATCCCACAGTTGCTGGAAATAGTCTGATGCGTAGAATTCGTTTGCCCAGTGGAAACCCAGCCACTCGATGTCCTCTTTGATGGCATCAACGTATTCTGTATCCTCCTTGGTTGGGTTGGTGTCGTCAAAGCGAAGATTGCATATGCCCCCGTGCTTCTCTGCCATACCAAAGTCAAGGCAGATAGCCTTGGCGTGACCGATGTGAAGATAACCGTTGGGTTCCGGCGGGAAACGTGTCTGTACACGGCCTCCGTTCTTGCCGTTGGCCAGGTCTTTCTCAACCATCTCCTCAATGAAGTTTAGACTCTTTTTCTCGCTGTTTTCAGTTACAGTATTCTCTGTCATTTTTGCTGTTTTATTTTGAGAGCGCAAAGTTACCTCTTTTTGCTGTTATATTACTATTTTTGTATGATAATATATATGAAACAGGGGATAAGAGAGGAACTGATAAAAGCGGCTGACCGTTGCGAGTGCGCCGCTTTCATTGAAGGGGATCCCGTGCAGTTTCCGCACCGCTATACTGACCGCAGGGATATAGAGGTTTCTGCCTTTATTGCAGCGTGGATGGCATATGGGAGCCGCAAGGTGTTTCTGTGCGTACTTGACAGGCTGCATCAGTTGATGGATTCTGCGGGAGGCCCTTACCGATATGTGACAACAGACGCATGGCACAACCTGAATGCTGAAGGCTGTCTGTACCGGTTCTACAAATGGGCCGATTTCAGTATGCTGTGTGCACGGCTGGCTGATGTGTATTCACGCATGAACAGTCTGGAATGCCTGTTTGTACCCGGTGAGCCGCTTGAAAAAGGCGTGCTTAACCTGTGCCGAGAGTTTGAAGGAATAAACGGAATACCCGTACCGGGCAGTACATCGGCAAACAAACGTCTGTATATGTTCCTCAGGTGGATGGTACGCAAGGACAGTCCGGTGGATTTCGGAATCTGGACACGCATTACTCCTGCGCAGTTGTTGGTTCCTGTGGATACTCATGTGTATGCTACGGCTAAGGCGTTGGGACTAACTTCAAGATGTAGTGCAGACCTCAAGACAAGCGTTGAAATTACAACTCAGATGGCACAAATCTGGCCTGATGACCCTGCCCGTGGTGACTTTGCCCTGTACGGCAGTCAGGTTATGTAGGATTCTCTGTCTCAGCAGGTTCCATGTGTATGGCCACATGGGTGTTTTCTCCGAACCTTTGCTTGAGTTGGTCTTCAATAGAATCTGCGTGGTCATGAGCCTTGGCCAGAGTAATGCTTCCGCTCATAAGTATATGCAGTTCAATGGCGTATCGGTTGCCTATGCGGCGCGTGCGCAGGTCGTGAGGCTCAATGACATCGGGCTCTGACTGGGCTATCTGCATTATCTCATCCTCAACATCATCGGGCAGTGAGTGCTCAAGTAAATCTCTCATTCCCTGTAAGATAAGTTCAACGGCAACCTTGACGATGAATGCGCCTACCACGATTGAAGCAATGGGATCCAATACCGCCCAGCGTTTACCCAGAAGAACGGCACCTCCAATACCTACAGCAGTTCCGATTGATGAAAGCGCGTCACTGCGGTGATGCCACGCATTAGCCTCCAATGCAGGTGAATCCAGTTGCCTGGCTTTCAGAATTGTATATCTGTATGTGAGTTCCTTGAGAATAATTGATACAAGAGCAGCCCATAGGGCAAGCATTCCGGGGGCTTCAATCTGTTCACCGTGATACCAGGCGGCAATGCGTTGTGCACCGCTACTGAAAATTCCTACAGCAACTATCAGCAATGCGATTCCAATTATGGTGAGTGCTAAAGTCTCATATTTGCCGTGTCCGTAATCATGTGACTTGTCTTGCGGCTTGCCGCTGATATGTACAAAAATCAGCACAATCAGATCAGTAATGAAATCTGACAGGGAGTGCACGGCATCGGCTATCATTGCGGCACTGTGTCCAAGTATGCCGGCAACAAATTTGAACGCCAGTAAAACTACGTTGACTGCTCCGCCAGCCAGTGTGACCTTGAAAATATCTTTTTCTCTTGATTTCATTGTGCTGTTTTTTCTGCTCCACAAAAATAGTTACTTTTGCAAAACACTGTGCATTTTGATGGAAGCATTGTCAATACTCATACCGGTTTACAATTGGGATTGTTCTCAATTGATTAAAGACCTGCATTTTCAGGGTCTTGAATCGGGTATTCCGTTTGAGATTATCATTGCCGATGACTGCTCGACAGACAGGTCTGTCATGGAGAGAAACCGTAAAAAGGCAGAGTGTCTTGAGAACTGCCGTTTTTTTGCGCTTGAGCACAATAAAGGTCGTGCCTCCATACGTAATTTTCTTGCAGACAACTCCAGATATGACAAACTGCTGTTCATGGATTGTGATGCAGCCGTCAAGGATACGCAGTTCCTAAAGAGATACGTTGATGCGGCCGATAAGGCACAAGTGGTATGTGGTGGAGCAATCCATTCTGATGAGATACCGCAAAAAGGAGTGGAACTGCGCTGGATTTATGAGAAGAATGCAGATAAGGAACGTTCAGCAGAGTTCCGCGGCAGGAATCCGTACGCCAGATTTACGCCGTTCTCATTCCTGATAGACCGTGAAGTGTTCATGCAGATAAGATTTGATGAATCATACGCCGGTTACGGATATGAGGATGTCCAGTTTGGACGTGAACTTGAAAAACGTGGCGTAAGCATTCTGCACATTGACAATCCGCTGGTTCATCTTGGATTGGAAACGAGTGATGTATATCTTGAAAAGACCCGTCAGGCTGTCCGGAATGCTTTTGAGCATAAGGATGAGATAGGTGACAGTTCAAAATTGCTCACACATTATCATCGGGTTGTAAGGTTCAGGATGAGGTGGATTTTCAGGGCTATTTGGAATCTGTCCGGAAATAAAATGGAGAAAAACCTGCTTGGTTCCAATCCCAATCTGCGTATTTTCTCCCTTTACAAACTCTGTTATATTTGTTCACTTAAATAGTATATGCAGCCGTTAGCCGAAAGAATGAGACCAAGGTCTCTTGAAGATTATGTAGGGCAGACACATCTTGTCGGTCCCGGTGCCGTATTGCGCCGTATGATAGACTCCGGCAGGTTGTCATCATTTATACTATGGGGCCCTCCGGGAACAGGTAAGACCACCCTGGCTCAGATTGTAGCAACCAAACTTGAATTACCGTTCAGTACTTTAAGCGCGGTTACGGCAGGTGTCAAAGAGGTGCGTGAGGTTATTGACCGCGCCCGCAGCAATCCTTTGTTCCGTACAAAAGGCAGCCCCATACTTTTTATAGATGAGATTCATCGTTTCAACAAGGCCCAACAGGATTCTTTGCTTGGAGCCGTTGAACGCGGTGATATAACGCTGATTGGCGCTACAACTGAGAACCCTTCATTTGAGGTGATACGTCCGCTGCTGTCACGTATGCAGGTTTATGTGCTCAACTCTCTTGAAAAGGATGATCTGCTCAAGTTGTTGGACCGCGCCATCAAGACTGATACAATACTCAAGCAGCGTGATATTGAACTGCGTGAGACAACCGCCATTCTGCGTTTCTCCGGCGGTGATGCCCGCAAACTGCTCAACATACTGGAACTTGTGGTTGAGGCAGACAGTTCCGATAAGGTTATAATCACTGATGAAATTGTAAATGAGCGTCTGCAACAGAACCCCTTGGCGTATGACAAGGACGGTGAGATGCATTATGATATCATATCGGCATTCATAAAGTCCATTCGCGGCAGTGATCCTGATGCTGCGCTTTACTGGTTGGCACGTATGGTTCAGGCGGGTGAGGATCCCGCTTTCATAGCACGCCGTCTGGTTATATCGGCCGCCGAGGATGTCGGCCTGGCTAATCCAAATGCTCTGCTGCTGGCAAATGCGGCGTTTGATGCTGTTATGAAAATAGGCTGGCCGGAGGGTAGAATCCCACTTGCTGAGGCCACGGTATATCTGGCTACCAGCCCCAAGAGCAACTCTGCATATATGGGTATAGGCGCTGCTCTGGCCAAGGTAGGGGAGACCGGCAACCTTCCGGTCCCGCTGCATCTGCGCAATGCTCCAACCTCACTGATGAAAGACCTTGGCTATGGTGAGAACTACCGGTATGCCCATGATTTTGCGGGTAATTTCGTTAACCAGCAGTATCTGCCCGATGAAATAAAGGAGTCCCGTTTTTGGGAACCCCAGAGTAACGCCCAGGAGGATAAGATCAAGGAGCGTATGGATGCTCTTTGGAAACGCAAGTAACACAATAGGGACGGTTCCTTCTGTGTACTTTTGAAGGTTTTCAAGAATGAAACTTGATTACCAAGTACACAGAAGGAACCGTCCCTATTGTGTCACTTCGAGTGTACTGATCAGGCGGTCATAGCGTGAACCGCGCTGGCGATAGTATAGCAGTATAAGGTATTCGTTCTTTGTTTCATACCAGTCACCCTCGGTGGGTTTGGTCTGACCTGCAGTTTCTCCGTCAGGAACCCAAATGTACTGGTAGTCATACGCTCCCTGTTTCAGGAGTACTGTCGCCTCATATTTCTTGGTACGGGTATTGTACTCCATTTTATATTTGCTTACAATCGCTCCACCGGTAAAATGACCTGAAACATATAGTTTGCCTCCTGAAAGTTGCTCACTTGCCAGACTGAAATGCACGAACAGGTAGTCTGCCTCCGTGTCGCTGTCATCGGCCTGATTGTAACGTATCAGATATCGGCCGTTATGGTCATAATCAAAGGTGTAGGCGTGGTGACGTGTGTCCTCCATGAGACTGGCATGATAATACGGATCATGAAAACTCACCCGGTCCACATTCCTGAAATAATCATACATATTGACAACTTCAAAACGGCGGAACTCGTTGCCTGCAGGAAAAATCAGGTCACGGCAGTGCTCATATGTGAGTTTTCCGCCTGAGTTGTATGTGGGTTGCGGATTGATGACAGCATTGTCAAAACGACGGTTCTGCATCACTACCGTGTAGATTTCCTTGTCCGGATCCCTTACGGTCAAACCATTCAGGCTGACGCTCATATCCACTTGCTGATGTGCTTTGTGCGTATCTATGTCTGTATTGCCGCTTACTGTTGCAGACAGATTGTGCCGGTCTTCAACTACAAGGAACCGGAACCATGCCACCTCCTTGCCATTCTCACGGATTGAGACACGGTAGTTTCCTGACAACTTGAGCGTTACATCATTATTGGGCAATGAAAGCGTATAGTGGGTATAGTCAAAAGTGGTGTTCAGCGAGTTCTGCCAAAAATCAATAGGCTGGCCGTTGAATCCCTCCATATACTCTGATTCCAGCAGATCAGACTGTTTCCATTGTGCATCACAATGTATGATATGATAGGTAAACCGATGATACTCATGTGACATCTCATCAAAAGAGAACTCAATGGTCTCATTACTGTCAAGAGTAATATATGGCGCACGCTCCCAATCGCCGTCAGATATAATCCGAAGCGTATTGATTCTTTCTGATGCACTGCCAAACCACTGGGCAAATAACGCCGTCGGCATGAACAGAAGCAACAGAAACAGTATCTTTATTTTAGCCTTCAATCCCATTCTTTCATATAACGACGTGAAGATACTGCTTATTGTTCATAAAAAAGTTATATTTGCGTAGTTATTCACACTTCAAGACTAACCTTAAATTAAATATGTTATGAAAAGAATCCTTACAGCAGTATCATTACTGATTGCTTTGTCTGTTTCTGTTTTTGCCCAGGAACTCAACAATTTTTCAAGAGGTCGTCAACAGGTGATATCGCCTGAAATCAATGGAGAAAAAGTGACATTCCGCCTAAATGCCAATTATGCTACAATAGTTAATCTGGTAGGCAGTTGGATGGAGAATCCGTATGGCGAGGGCGTCCCAATGAGAAAAGGCCAGAACGGAGTCTGGGAGATTACCATAGATACTCCATCACCTGAGATTTACACATATAATTTTGTTGTTGACGGTGTTTCTGTAAATGATCCTCAGAACTATATGGTACAACGTGACGGAACCCGCTATCTGAATATGCTCATGGTTCCCGGTGAACGCACTGAAAACTATTTTGAGGCAAATCAGCGCGGAACCGTAACATACCGCTGGTATGACAGCAAGATATTGGGAATAAACCGCCGTCTGACCGTATATACTCCTTACGGTTATGAAACCAGCGGCAAGAAATACCCTGTTCTATATCTGCTTCACGGAGCCGGAGGTGATGAGGAGGCCTGGACATCGATGGGCCGTACTGTACAGATTCTGGACAACCTTATTGAGAAAGGTCTGGCCAAGCCAATGATTGTGGTGATGCCAAATGGTAATCCCGGACAGCAGGCTGCCCAGCCGCTGGGTTTGCCTGAAAAGCAGATTGACCGTCGTGATCCTGCCATGACCGATGCATACGTAAAGAGTCTCTGCACAGAGATTGTACCTTTTATCGAGAAGAATTTCCGCGTTATAGCCAAGCCCGAGTCACGTGCCATAGCAGGCCTTTCAATGGGTGGTGGCCATACCATTACCGCCACAAACCTGTATCCTGCCATGTTTGACTGGATATGTCCATTGTCAGCAGCCGGCAGTTCAACAGCCGAGCAGATTACAGCGCTCAAAAAAGCAGGCGTAAAACTCTATTTCCTGGCATGCGGTACAAGTGATTTTCTTTGGGAACAATCCGTAACCCTTGACAAAACTATGACAGACTGCGGCCTGGAGCACACATTCTACAAATCAGACGGCGGTCACGTTTGGGCCAACTGGCGTTTGTATCTGAACACATTTGCGCCATTGCTCTTTAAGTAATAGTTAGGCGTTGCTAGTATCACATAGTAGTATGACCAGAAAAGAAGAACTTGAACAGAACCCAGCGTTGCAGGATGAGTTGCGTCGCATGATGAGTGGCGGCCATTATGATGCCCATACTCCGGAGATGCGTGCCTGGCGCGATGAAGTCAAGAAACTGTTGCGTCGTCTGAACATCACTGAGTATCATGAGGATACCATGGCTGCAATTACACGTGAACTTTTACCCAATTGTGCTCCCGATGTCTTTGTGGAGCCACCGTTCCATTGTGATTACGGCAATCTTATCCATGCAGGTGAGGGCGTGTTCATCAATTTTGGGTGTACCATTCTTGATGGCGGTGGCGTTTACATCGGCCGTGGAACCCTGATTGCCCCGGGAGTCCATATCTATACTGCAGAGCATCCCATAAATGCCGATGAACGTGACGTTTGGGAGAACTGCCGCCCCGTTCACATAGGTGAGCGTTGCTGGATTGGTGGCCATTCTACCATCTGTCCCGGTGTGACCATTGGTGATCGTACCGTGATAGGCGCCGGCAGCGTTGTAATCCGCGACATCCCTTCAGACTGCGTTGCGGTGGGCAATCCCTGTCGCGTGGTCAAACGCCTGAAGTGACGCATTAGGGATAAACAGCGCGAACAGACCTTCCAAAGAAACGCTCATCTGTGTAAATGCCATTAAAATCAGCACCCATATTAAAATATGCGGCATGTGATGGGTTTTCAGTGTCAAGAAGTGTACTTGACCAATAATTACCCAGTATATTTTGATGGAACGATTCTGTGCCATGATGACAGCCGGCTTCGGGAAGAAAAATGGATTTTCCGTTCTTATTACTGGTCATTTTGTGACCATATACGCCATTTAATACGCCCCATGTCCATGTGCAGTTTTCTTTCAGTTCCAAGAAATTATCAGCAGTAGGCATGCGCCATTTTTTACCCATGATAACACTGGCCACATCATCTTTTTTGTCCAGTACAGCCTTTTTATCTGTAAAGCCCAAATATCCATAATCATCATTGTTGCAATATTTAGTCAGGGCATTAGGGACTCCGTTACACCATTGGTATGTTCCCCATGAGTAATCTTCTTTAGGTTTTGTCTCACCCCATGCATAATAGTATCCGGAATCATAAAGTTTTTTTGCTCCGATATTTGCCGTAGCCCATTTGACTGACAAGCCTAAATCCACATATTCATATGAACCGTATTTACCGCTTGCTTCAAAGTCAGATTCGGCAAATTCAACTGGAGAAAGAACAGCCATGTACACATCATCAAAATAGCAATTATTGCTTGAGCTGGGATAAGATAGATTGAAAGCAAATGTTTTGATATCATCCCTAGACAGCGGGTCATCTACAGTAAAATCTAAACTTCCGGATGTCCATTCTGTTCCAATGATCAATTCCGCGCACGTACTGACATAATCGCCAGGAGATGCATGAACATGTATTGTAGCCATTTGTATTTCATCAGCCTTTAATCTTAATGTGAGTTTTACATGATCTCCTGCCTTAAATGTTTTGTCAGTACTAATAAATAACTGAGCATCATATGTATTCTCAGGATTCTCATTTGTTGTAACCACAATACATTTATTGTTTTCATCAGAAGGATCATCAATTATACGCGGAGAAACATGTTCTAAACGCTGTCCTTCAACATAATCATTAACCAGAAGAGTTACACTTTCCGATTCTAAAACATCCTCTTTATACTTGTCATATTCAGAATTATTCTGAGCATAACAGAACAGCGTAACAGCTGTGAAACAAGTCAGTAAAACAGTCCTTTTCATAATCATATCAATATTTTAGATTAAACAAAAATAATGAAAAAATGTGAGAGTCAAACAAGTGTATCTCATTTTTTGCGGACAACTATCTCAGCGGGTCCTTGAACAGGTTGTTTCTGATATATTCATGAATGTTCTTTTTTGCTTCTTCCTTTTGAGGAGAGGTCCGAGGCTCAAACCCCAGCTCATGTTTTACCAGCATCTCTTCCTCTGATGAGTAATAGTCTTTACTTTGGAGCTTGTATTGTTCCTGAATAGGCATTTTCTTGCTCAACTGGCGTTCTGCGTCAGATACATCAAAAGCCCAATTGATCTTGGCTATTGCTTCTGGATTATATGAGTTGTTCTCTGGACTCTTGCCTAATCCAATCAATGCATTGATCAGGATTTTCTCTTTCAACTTTCCCAGTCTTTTTTTATTGTCAGACTTGGTATCGGGCGTCTTAAAAGGTTCTGTTTTCCAACATTCGGTAACAATAAAATCTGTTCCGACTACATTGGCTCTGGGTTGTTTGCCTCTTCCGCCTTTGTAATACTGTGTCATTGACGGATTCCATTGCAAATGAATAAGTGCATAATTAATATCTCCGGATTCTTTTACCTTGAAATCGCAATCAATGCAGTCTTGCAGTATCTTTTCATCGTGATAGTCAGAGTATCGTTCTAATTGTGTTTCCAGTGTGCTGCAACGGCCTGCGAAATGGATACCCATCCTTTCTATCCTTATTGATGTCAACTTCATGGAACTCATCTCTATCTCCAGATTTCCTTTGGCATACAGCGGATTCTTTTGCGGGTATCTGTCCGATGATTCAAAGCTGAAAACGTAGGAATCATCAGTTATATCGGTGCATTTGAAAACATAGTCGGAATAGTTACGGCTGTATATAGGACCAAAGAGATAGATGACTCTCAGAATATCAAACATGTATCTTGCTCGGGCATCATAATGATTGTTCCACGGAGAAGGCTCCTCGGGATTTGCGTAGCTTGCGGGCAGGACATTCTTGCCATCCATTTCATATCTCA
The DNA here is from genome assembly GCA_017551925.1 of Bacteroidaceae bacterium. Taxonomy (GTDB): domain Bacteria; phylum Bacteroidota; class Bacteroidia; order Bacteroidales; family Bacteroidaceae; genus Colenecus. Next base: position 19,357 of record JAFZKA010000060.1, read on the forward strand.
GGCTCCGTGCGTTATAGACGGGAACGAAATTCAGATACCAACCACCGTCAAACTTGTTTGCCATCTTGTCTGAATAACCGTTAGCAAAGAAATATCCGTATTCGCGGCTCAGTTGAACCACAGAACCGTTGGCCTCCATTATCTGGGTGAGCTGTCCGTTGCCGAATGTTATAGACTCTTTAATCCTTTTCTTGAGGTTGCCAATGGCTTTGTTAATGATGGTTTTATTAGAAAGAGCTTCTATCTGAACCTCTTCAAGAACTATTTTTTTCTCCAGGGTTTCCTGTGACAAAGCAGGGCTTATTCCGGCCATCATGACCAGAATGGAGAGAAGTATCTTTTTCATGTTGCTTGCCGTTTAACTGTTGAACTTGGAACTATTGGTGTTGTAAAGAGGATCAGGACCGTATCTGTTGGGGCCTTCGGTGCCTTTGCTGCAGTACCAGATGACGGTTGTAATGCCCAAAACAAGGAATATGACCAGGTCTATCAGAAGGATGGCCTGCCACCAATTCAAGACAAATCTGTCGGGCAGGAGGGCATGGTTTTCCAATGAGGTCTGGTACTCTGTGTACCATATCATAATCACTATGAATGCGATATGCGGCAGCAGGTATGATGTGCACCACATCCATCCGTTTCGCTCAGTATCCTGAATTCGACGGACTGACATTGCTGAATGGGACAATACCAGAAATAAAACCAATGCCAGCCATACTCTGCCTATATAATAGCCTATGTCATTGCCCACGGTTGAGATGTTTAATGAATACACCCATCCGAATAACAGGAGTAACTGCATGATTAGGCAGAAGAGAGTGTAGTACCAGAACTCAGAGCGCGATGCGCGTCCTCTGAACTTTACTGTACCTGTAAGACCTTTAACTACGGCCTTGCCAAATGTCATTTTGATTTGATTGTTTTGTTCCATAACGTTTTTGTTTTGGGCTTCTGATGCCAAAGGTATGGCGGCATCCTTTGGGCCCGAAACATTTTGCGTAACACAATCGTGACATTGATCCTGATACATTTTTGTTACAGTGTGGAATATGAGTGAGAACCACTCCTGGGGCAGTTTTTCACGCAAACGGCTTTTACGCATGCGTACTGCATCGTTTGAAACAGAAAAGCATTCAGCAATCACCGATACAGAAAAACCCTCATATGATAGTACGCTCAGCATCAGATCCCAGTCAGTAAGAGAGGGGTTGACGTTGCGCAATTCCAGAAAGACGGGGTAAAATACCTTTTCTATCTCCTTAGTGATGAAAAGACGTTCATCAAATGACAGGCGGTTGTCTCGGCTGCGGTACAGGGTGAGAATCCTGGCGCTCTCAGTTACGCTGAACGCCTCATGGCACTCGCTGAGCAGTTGCTGCTTGTTATCCATATTGGTAAAACTATTGTTTTCTGCAAATTTAATGTAAAAAAGGAGTTTTATGCTATTTAAAGGGTATAACAGATTTATAACACAATACCGATACCCCAAAAAGTTTTGTTCACTTTGGAAGTTTTTCATAATTACACAGAAAGAACCGTCCCTTTTGTGTACCTTTGCACTCCGAAAAATCTTAGGATATGGCAAAAGAACTGAAAGATCTTACCAAAAGAAGCGAGAACTACTCGCAGTGGTATAATGAACTGGTAGTTAAGGCTGACCTTGCAGAGCAGGCTCCTGTGCGTGGCTGCATGGTAATCAAGCCTTACGGTTATGCAATCTGGGAAAAGATTCAGCGTACCCTTGATGACAAGTTCAAGGAGACCGGTCACGTGAACGCATATTTCCCGCTGCTTATACCAAAGTCATATCTTAGCCGCGAGGCCGAGCATGTGGAGGGCTTTGCCAAGGAGTGCGCAGTAGTGACACACTACCGCCTCAAGAATGCTGAGGACGGCAGCGGTGTCATTGTGGATCCCGCAGCAAAGCTTGAGGAGGAGCTGATAGTACGCCCTACATCAGAGACAATCATCTGGGCAACATACAAGAACTGGATCAAGTCATACCGTGACCTGCCTATCCTGTGCAACCAGTGGGCTAACGTAATGCGTTGGGAGATGCGTCCGCGTCTGTTCCTGCGTACCGCCGAGTTCCTGTGGCAGGAGGGTCACACCGCACACGCCACTCGTGAGGAGGCTGAGCAGGAGGCACGCCGAATGCAGCAGGTTTATGCAGACTTTGTTGAGGGTTACATGGCTGTTCCGGTAGTTCGCGGTGTCAAGTCAGAGACCGAGCGTTTTGCAGGTGCCCTTGATACCTATACCATTGAGTCAATGACTCAGGACGGTAAAGCTCTGCAGTGCGGTACATCACACTTCCTGGGTCAGAACTTTGCCAAGGCCTTTGATGTTCAGTTCATCAACAAGGAGAACCAGTTGGAGTATGTATGGGCTACTTCATGGGGCGTATCAACACGTCTGATGGGCGCCCTTATCATGGCTCACTCTGATGACAACGGTCTGGTTCTGCCTCCAAAACTTGCACCTATACAGGTTGTAATCGTTCCTATCTATAAGAATTCCGATGACCTGGCACAGATAAGCGCCAAAGTTGACACACTGGTCGAGGCTCTGCGTAAGAAGGGCATCAGCGTTAAGTATGACGATGCTGATAACAAGCGTCCGGGATTCAAGTTTGCCGATTATGAGGTGAAGGGTGTTCCTGTTCGCGTTGCCCTGGGTATGCGTGACCTTGAGGCCGGCACATGTGAGATTATGCGCCGTGACACTCTGGAGAAGGAGACCGTTCCGTTTGAGGGTCTTGAGGATCTTATTCCCAACCTGCTTGATGAGATGCAGACCGCAATCTTTGAGAAGGCAAAGGCATGGCGTGACGCACGCATGGTTGAGGTTAACAGCTATGACGAGTTCAAGGAAAAAATTGAGGCCGGTTACTTTGTTCTGGCTCACTGGGACGGCACCGCTGAGACTGAGGCCAAGATCAAGGAGGAGACCAAAGCTACAATACGCTGTCTGCCTTTCGGCATGAAGGAGGAGCCTGGCACCGATGTTTACAGCGGTAAGCCCGCAGCGCGCCGCGTGCTCTTTGCCCGCTCGTATTAAAAGTCCATCTCAAATATTAGCCCGACCCCTTGAGTGGTTAGCGTGGTTTTTGAAAAGTATTTGTCGTTGCTTTTGTTGTACCCCCTGATACTGAGTTTCTTGTCATGACGAGGGGTTTCATACAACAGATATTTGGCATCAAGGTCACCTACAAAACTTGAAGTGTTGTTGATGGTGTTTTCCCTATAGCCGAAACTTCCGTTTACAAGCAGGCGGTTGTTTAGCAGATGTGCCTCAAGAATGCCCTCCAATTCTTTGTTGTTGAGGTTCGTCGCGTCATTGTTAAGATAACTGCTGGCACTCAAGTTGCTTGATATGGAGACTTTGTCATTGTCAAGAACCTGTGACAGCAGATTGTTTACCTGTCCGGTCACGGTTGAATTCACAAGTGATTCCATTGCGCTGGGGGTGAGTCCCGCATTCATCTCCGGGTTTACATTAAAGGTGTAGAAGCGTCCTATTGCAAGCAGATAGATGAATTGTATGTTACGCTGCTCCTCAGTGGCGGTAGCGCTTGCAAGAGTCTCTTTCTCCTCGGATGTACCCGTGGGCATGTCAATATCAAATGTGAGTTTGGGTTCAGAGACATTGCCTGATATACCTAAGAGGCATCTTACACGTACATTGTTGCTTGATGATGCACTCGGATCCAGATCATATATGGATACTGAATTTACATTGTGGTATGTAAGCAGGTTAAGTTCCGTATCCATGGGAGAACCATAGAAACGTACATAACTGCCGTCAAGCAATGTAAAGTTTTTGCGTATCAGGTCTTCAACAGAAAAGGTGCACTGCCCCTGGCTCAGATTATAAATGCCGTTCAGAAACACACCGTTTTTAGGTGTATAGTTGACATAAACGTCTCCGTTACCTCTGAAGAATCCTGATAATGAACTGACAGACAAGTCTATGATAGCGTCCTCACTGCACTGTATGTTGAGGTTCAGACTAAAGTTGCTGCTTTTTTTTTTGTTGTCAGAAAGAATTGCGCTTACTGCGTCATCATTTATTTCAACGGTATTTCTGTCAACTATGGTTATAAAGTTGTAGTCAGCAACAGAACCTGCATTCGGTTTCAGTCCGAGTCTGGTACCTGGGGCTGTCCTTGCATCGACTTGAATTCCAAGACCATTGCGCTTGTCAAACAGCAGTCGCATACTGCCTTCGGCATAAACGGTAGCGTAAAAACTGCTTTTTTCTGTTCTGGGCTGATTGTAAACAAGCATATCGGCAACATCGGCAGTCATATCCACACTCCAATTTGAAAAATGGTCATGGTTGAGTATGCATGAAAGAATACCGTCGTGTCCGTATTCATCATAGAACTCAACGTCTGTAAACTGCATCTGGCCGGGTTTGAACCACAAAGTATCCTGTTTGATAAAAAAAGAGGTGTTTACACTTTCCTGAACAAATTCAGCCTCTTCAACAAGAGACTCTCCCTCAAGGTCCAGATCCGGAAGTGTTCCGAACAGACGAAGACTGCCTGTGGCGCGACCTGACAGTTCCTTGAAAACACCGCTTGTCCAATGATTGAGGAAATGAAGGTCTGTGTGTCTGGCGTTGATAATGACATCCAGATCATTTGTTTTGGGAATGTAATGACCGGATAAAAGGGTTCGCTCAATACCGGGGTTGGTCATCTCGCCATTCAAGACCACTTTTTCATTAATCTGATCCCAATGGCAGTCTGCAGCCAGACGTCCGTGATAGGAATCCATGAATTCAAAGTCATCAATATTGAATGAACCGTAAAAAACCGGTCTGCCGGTAAGTCCTGCAATTGATATGTTGCCCGAAGCAATACCCTTTAGCATAATGCTGTTGGCATGCATCATGGATAGGGTGTGGTCCAAGTCTATGTTCTTAAGGAATACGTTAAGGATATCACTGGAGTCAGCTGAAACAGTGCCGTCAATACCGAGTTTCTGATCAATGTTGCTTATATCCAGACCGTTAACGGTTATTTTACCCTTGTCGGTACGTATGTCTGTAATTGAGACCTTCCATTCTGTGTTGTTGACATAAACTTTTGTTGAGTCAATCAGGATCATTGATTTGAGGCCGTTCTTAGGGTCATATCTGAAGAACTGCGACAATGATTTGGCTGAACCTCTTATATCTCCCTGTGTGTTGCTCCAATTGTAATTGCCGCGAATTATGTCATCAAAAGCCAGAATTGAGGCCCGGACGTCAACTTTGTCTTTGTCACCGTATTTACCTGAAAGTTCAGAACGGCAGGTGCCCTTATCTGTGTTAAGTACGAACTGCAGTTGCGAAATGTTCTCGCCGGCCACCTCAATTGAAGGAACACTGACCTGTCCTGAATATATGCTGTCAGAATCATTGAATGAGAACCTGAATTTGGCCGGATCCTTCAAATCAAGCGGGAAGTGGAGGAGAGGTTTGACCATGTCAGTGTTTTCAATATCGGCGTTAATTACAAAGTTGTTTGGACGGACACTCGTATTGTCACCCAAGTTTGAGGCTACCATTTTTCCTATGGTGGGCAATACATCTCCGCATGCTCTTGACAGGGTGTATGGTAGGGCGGATATGCTGTAGTCTCCTACGACTGACAGATTGATGAAATCACCGAACAGCGATATGGACTTGGTGCTTTCATTCACATCACCTATGTTTGCGGTCAGGTTTTCAAGATCCCAACTGCCTTCTGAATCAGAATAGGAGAGACTGTCAAGTGAGAGCTTTCCGTTTATCTCATCTATGTTCTTGCCGTCAAGATCTGCCGTAAAGCGTGCTGACAGAATCAGATTGTCACGTTCGGTGAGATTGTAGGCGCTCAGATTAAGACTGTCGGCTGTTATGCGCAGGTCATATGACGGATTGTCACCGATGCCGACCGATGCATCAAGTAACAAAGAACCGTTTCTGTCAGAAAAGACTAAATCTGATACAATCTTTTCAGGCTCGATGGTTCCGTTTACGGCTATGTCGCGATAATCGTAATTCTTATATGTGAGCGATGTTATATCACTGCTGAATGTTCCGGAATACTGTTTCTGTGAACCGGTGATGGCGGCATCGGCCAGAATATCCAACTTTCCAAAGTCGCTGTTGCCGGTAAGTGCATCAAGCATTATCTCCTTGCCTTGCAGTGAAGCCTGGTGAGTTCCGTTGGCTGAGTTTATGGAGCCGTGCAAGGTACCGGCCTGGCAGACCAGGTCTATGTCAGAGTTGATGTCACCGTTTGTACTGTTGCATACCAGGTTGAAAGAACCGTCACCAAGAGCATGGCATTGGTCGGGTAGGGTGATTCCGAACCCGCAGAGTTGCCCTCCTAACCAGTCGGCCAGATTGTCATTAAACTTGCCGTTCAGCCTTAAGTCGCGGCAACCTTTGAATATTTTTTCCTGTCCGGTCAGAATTGTGCCGCGACCTTTTATATCAAATATGTCTCCTGCTGACAGCGCAAGTGAACTGACTGAAAGGGTGGTGCCGTTTCCACTGCAATCCAAGGTCATGTCTATCGGGTCTTCAAGACATGTCAGTTCTGGGAAAAACGATTTGAAGTCACTGCCGGTAACAGAAGCATTGAAATGGGCGTCAAGACTTGGAATGCCTTCTGGACGTTTAACAAAACCCGCTTGGGCGTACAATTCTGCAATATTGAATTCGCTTCCCGGTGTTGTGAACTGCAGATTTGAAACATGGGTGAAATCTTTTCCCACAGTAACGCTGCCCTTGGTCCTTGACAGTTTGAATCCGGCCTGTTCCGCAAATGCCAGTTTCCTGACAATGAATGCCAGGGAATCAGAAGCCATGGCCTTGAGCGAGAGATTTGCATTCAGACCGCTAATGGCAATATGGTTCTTGTTGAAAATGCTGTCAGTCTGTTCTGCAGACTTTAAATCATATCTGATTGAACCGTTGCGGATCAGGATTAAATTCGCTCTGAAAGATTTGCTTGCCCCTTCACCGCCTTTGGAGAGATTTGTCAGGAACGCATAATTCGGTTCTGAGACGGAATCAGTCCTGTTCAGTTTGACAGAAGGACTTTGCAGTCTTATGCTGGTAATACTGACCTTGTTTTTCAGCAACTGCAGCGGCTTGAGTCGTATTACAGCAGAATTGATCTTGACCAAAGTGTCTTTCTCAAGATCAAAAACGGCAAGGTCATCAATGGCAATGCCGAAAGGATATACGATTTGTGTGCGGCCGGCAGAAACATCGGCATTGAGCGATGACTTGACAATCTTTACGATATATTGAGCCGTTTTCTGCTGAATCTTTTTGTTGTTCAACAGGAAATGGCCTGACATAAAGATTACAATCAGTATTGCCAGAATGATATGTAGTACCTTTCCGAACTTCATCAAAAGGCAAAATTAATCAACTTAATTTATAAAAAAAAATCTATAATAAGAAAACTACAATTATAATGTGATGTGGCCGTTCCGCCCCATGTTGTGTGATTGCAATCTGCCGATTAAAAGGCATATTTTAAATATTGTTGAAAACATAACGTGCTTTTTTTATTTTTTATGTTCTTTATACCCCCTTTTATTAGTAATTTTGCGCCCGCATTCTGAATAATATTAAACTATATATTCAACTAACAACAAAATGGCAGAAATCATTCGTTTACGAAAAGGTCTGGACATCAAGTTGCTGGGCGCTCCCGCCAAGGAGTTGACTGAGGTTGGTATGGCATCAGAGTATGCTCTGTGCCCTGCTGATTTTACCGGAGTCACTCCCAAGCCGGTCGTCAAGGAACAGCAGACCGTCAAGGCCGGTGAAGCTCTGTTCATTGACAAGAACCACCCAGAGGTGAAATACGTTTCACCTGTAAGCGGTGAGGTTACAGCAGTGAACCGTGGCGCACGCCGCAAGGTCTTGAGCATTGTGGTCAAGCCCGATGCAAAGCAGACTTATGTCGAGTTCGGAACCAAGAGTGTTCAGTCACTCTCAGGTGATGAGGTTAAGGCTACCCTGCTGGAGTCAGGTCTTTTCTCATTCTTCCGTCAGCGTCCTTATGACGTTATCGCAAATCCCGCCGATGCACCGAGAGACATATTTGTATCGGCATTTGATTCCAAACCTCTGGCTCCTGATTTTGAGTTCGTACTCAAAGGCAATGAGGTGGATTTCCGCACCGGTCTGAGCGCAATCGCCAAGATTGCTCCTACAACACTGAGCATCAGCGCTTCACAGACAGCTGAGACCCTTACCGATGCCAAGAACGTTGACCTGTACGCATTCAAGGGTGCTCATCCCGCAGGTAACGTAGGTGTACAGATCAACCATATCAAGCCCGTAAACAAGGGTGAGATTGTATGGACAATTGATCCTGAGGCAGTCATCTTTATCGGCCGTCTGTTCAACAAGGGCGTCGTTGATATGACACGTACCATAGCCGTAGCAGGCGAGGAGGTTGTAAATCCTCAGTACCTCAAGGTTATTGCAGGTGCCAAGATTGATTCAATCGTTGACGGCCGTCTTAACAGGACTGAGCACATCCGCATCATCAACGGTAACGTTCTGACCGGTGTCAAGGCCAGCAAGGATGATTTCCTGGGCGCTTTCTCAAACATGATCACCGTTATCCCTGAGGGTGATGATGTTAATGAGTTTATGGGCTGGATCGCACCGCGCTTTGGTCAGTTCAGCGTTAGCCGCACATTCTTCTCTTGGCTCGCATGCAAGAAGAACTTCAGCATTGATGCACGCATCAAGGGCGGTGAGCGTCACATGATCATGTCAAATGAGTATGATAAGGTGTTCCCCATGGATATCTATCCCGAGTTCCTTATCAAGGCTATAATTACGGGCAATATCGACAAGATGGAGGCATACGGTATCTATGAGGTGGCTCCTGAGGATTTTGCTCTCTGTGAGTTTGTGGATTCTTCAAAACTTGAGCTCCAGCGTATTGTACGCGAGGGCCTTGATAACCTTCGTGCCGAGATGGCCTAAAAACTGAAAAGCTATGAGTTTAAGAAATTACATAGACAAGATCAAACCGAATTTTGAGGAGGGCGGCAAACTGCACGCATTCCGTTCGGTGTTTGAAGGATTCGAGACATTCCTTTATGTACCCAACACCACAGCCAAGAACGGCGTGAACATTCACGACTCGTTTGACAGCAAGCGTATGATGATTATGGTTGTCATCGCCCTGTGCCCGGCTCTGCTGTTTGGCATGTACAATGTAGGCTATCAGCACTTTGCTCTGGCCGGTATGCTTGGACAGGCTACTTTCTGGAGCAAGTTCTGGTTCGGTTTCCTGGCTGTTCTGCCCAGACTGATAGTATCATATGTAGTAGGTCTTGCCATTGAGTTCGTCGTGGCTCAGTGGAAGCATGAGGAGATTCAGGAGGGTTACCTGGTATCAGGTTTCATCATTCCTCTGATTGTTCCCGCCACCACACCGCTGTGGATCCTTGCCATTGCAGTGGCATTCTCGGTAATATTTGCCAAGGAGATATTCGGCGGTACAGGCATGAACTTCCTCAATGTGGCTCTTATTACACGTGCATTCATCTTCTTTGCATATCCTTCAGTTATCACAGGTGAGACCGTTTGGGTGGTTGACCACGCAATCTGCGGCCTGGGTGCTGATATTGACGGTATGACCGCTGCTACCGCTCTGGGTACAGCCGCTACCACAGCAACCGCTCCTGCATTCACAATGGATATGGTCTGGGGCTTCATTCCCGGTTCAGTAGGTGAGACAAGCGTTATCGCAATTGCTCTTGGCGCTCTGCTTCTGCTCTACACCGGCATTGCAAGCTGGAAGACAATGCTTTCAGTGTTCGCAGGCGGTATCCTGATGGCTCTGGTTTACAATACATGGGGTCCCGACAATGCTATGGCTCAGATGCCCTGGTATGAGCACATCTGCCTGGGCGGTTTCTGCTTCGGTGCCGTATTCATGGCAACCGATCCTGTTACATCGGCCCGTACAGAGGTTGGTAAGTGGATTTATGGTCTGCTCATTGGTATGATGGCAATCACAATCCGTGTGATGAACCCCGGTTATCCTGAGGGTATGATGCTGGCCATCCTGCTCATGAACTGCTTCGCTCCGCTCATTGACTGGTGCGTGGTACAGCGTAACGTCAACAAACGTGCTAACAGAATAAACAAATAAGGATTATGGCTACGAAAAAATTCAGATGTAAGGTTTGTGGCTATGTCCACGAAGGAGACAAGGCTCCTGAGAAGTGCCCCATGTGTCAGGCACCTCAGAGTGAGTTTGAAGAGATTGTAGAGGAGGGCGCTGCCGCTTCCAAGAAGGGTCTCAACACCAACAGCAACGTTTATACCATCCTCTATGCAGCCGTAATGGTTGTCATCGTGGCATTCCTGCTGGTGTTCGTATCACAGACCCTTAAGGACCGTCAGACCGCCAATGTTATCAATGACACCAAGCAGCAGATACTGTCTGCCCTCAACCTGAGGGATCAGGCTGATGTCGCCGCTACTTATGATAAGGTAATTACCGCCGATGCCCTCATGCAGGCTGACGGTTCACTTGCCAAATATAACGGTGAGTTCAACACCTCTTATAAATCAGAGTTTGACAAGGGTAACCTTCATGTATTTGAGGCCAGCATTAACGGTCAGAAGAAATATGTGATTCCTATGAACGGACTTGGACTGTGGGGTACAATCTGGGGCTACATTGCTCTCAATGAGGACCGCACTACCGTTTACGGCGTATATTTCTCACACTCATCTGAGACCCCGGGTCTGGGTGGTGAGATTGCCGGAACCAAGTTCCAGGACCGTTTCCCCGGCAAATCTGTTGTTGATGGCAATAATGTGGCTCTCAAGGTGCTCAAGTACGGCAAGGCCGACAAGAGTTCAAAGTATGAGATTGACGGTGTTACCGGTGCTACTATCACATCAACCGGTGTGAATGCGATGATTAACAAGGTGCTTTCAGCATACCTTCCGTTCCTGACAAAATAATTGATAAGGATTATGGCAAACAAGAATAATGAGGCTCTCAAGCAGCCTATGTGGGCTAACAACCCTGTTTTGGTCCAGATTCTGGGTATCTGCTCTGCACTTGCGGTTACCGCTCAATTGAAACCGGCCATCGTGATGGGTCTTTCAGTGACCATCATCGTTGCTATGGCAAACGTGATTATCTCACTCCTGCGCAATACAATACCTAACCGTATCCGTATTATCATACAGCTGGTTGTTGTAGCTGCTCTGGTAACAATAGTAAGTGAGATCCTTAAGGCATTTGCTTATGATGTAAGCGTTCAGCTTTCAGTATACGTAGGTCTTATCATTACCAACTGTATCCTTATGGGCCGTCTTGAGGCTTTTGCAATGCAGAACGGTCCCTGGGCTTCTTTCCTGGATGGTATAGGTAACGGTCTGGGTTATGCCGCAATACTGATTGTGGTTGCTTTTGTACGTGAACTTTTTGGTAGCGGAACATTGTTCGGATTCCAGGTAGTACCGCAGTGCTTCTATGAGGCCGGTTACCTGAACAACGGACTTATGATCATGCCTCCTATGGCACTTGTGCTGGTAGGTTGCGTTATCTGGTTCCATCGTGCCAAGAACAAGGATTTACAGGAAAACTAATCTCAAAGCGTTAGAACTATGGAACATTTTTTCAGTCTATTCGTAAGGTCAATCTTCGTTGACAACATGGTGTTCGCCTTCTTCCTGGGTATGTGCTCATTCCTGGCCGTATCCAAGAACGTAAAGACGGCTTTGGGACTTGGTGCTGCCGTGATATTCGTGCAGTTCATTACACTCCCTGTAAACTATCTCCTTCAGACAAAGGTTCTTGATCCTATGGGTCTTGGATTCCTGAGTTTCATACTTTTCATTGCGGTTATTGCCGGTATCGTTCAGTTGGTTGAGATGATAGTTGAGAAGTTCTCACCGTCACTCTACAACTCACTGGGTATATTCCTGCCGCTTATCGCTGTTAACTGCGCCATCATGGGCGGCTCCCTGTTCATGCAGCAGCGTATCGGCATGGATCCCGATAATACCCAGGCCATCACTTGCTTTGGTGATTCTATCGCCTTTGCACTGGGCTCAGGTATCGGTTGGGCTCTGGCAATCGTTTGCTTAGCCGCTATCCGCGAGAAGATGGAGTATTGCGATATTCCCAAGCCTCTGAAGGGTGTAGGTATTACATTCATTACCGTAGGCCTGATGGCTATGGCTTTCATGTGTTTCTCAGGTCTGTCAATTTAAAAAAGGTAAGATTATGAATCTGTATATATCAAGTATTATAGTTTTCCTGGCCGTTATCCTGCTGCTGGTAGTCATACTGCTGGTGGCCAAGAGCTACCTTGTTGCCTCAGGCAAGGTCAAGGTAACCATCAACGGTGACAAGGAACTTGAGGTTAATTCAGGTGCAAGCCTTTTGAGCACCCTGGCTGAGAACGGCGTTTATCTGCCATCGGCCTGCGGTGGTAAGGGTTCTTGCGGACAGTGCAAATGCCAGGTCGTTGAGGGCGGCGGTGAGATTCTGGACTCTGAGAAGGGCCACTTTACCCGCAAGCAGATCAAGGACAACTGGCGTCTGGGTTGCCAGTGCAAGGTCAAGGGTGACCTGGCCATAAAGGTTCCTGAGAGTGTACTGGGTGTAAAAGAGTGGGAGTGCGAGGTTATCTCCAACAAGAACGTTGCTACCTTCATCAAGGAGTTCATCGTTCAGCTTCCCGCCGGCGAGCATATGGACTTCCTGCCTGGTAGTTACGCTCAGATCAAGATTCCCGCATACTCTATGGATTATGACAAGGATATCGATAAGGATCTTATCGGTCCTGAGTATCTGCCCGCATGGGAGAAGTTCGGTCTCTTTGGCCTCAAGTCAGTGGTTACCGAGCCTACCATCCGTGCTTACTCTATGGCCAACTATCCTGCCGAGGGTGACCGCATCATGCTGACGGTACGTATCGCTACTCCTCCTTTCAAACCGAAACCGGAGGTTGGTTTCCAGGATGTTCCCACCGGCGTGGCTTCATCATATATCTTCAGCCTCAAGCCCGGTGACAAGGTTATCATGTCAGGTCCTTACGGTGAGTTCCATCCTATCTTTGACTCCAAGAAGGAGATGATTTGGGTTGGCGGCGGTGCCGGTATGGCTCCTCTGCGTGCTCAGATCATGCACATGACCAAGACCCTTAAGACCACTGACCGTGAGATGCATTATTTCTACGGTGCACGTGCCCTTAACGAGGTGTTCTATCTGCAGGACTTCCTGGGTCTGGAGAAGGAGTTCAAGAACTTCCACTTCCATCTGGCTCTGGACCGTCCTGATCCCGCAGCCGATGCAGCAGGTGTTAAGTACACCGCTGGCTTTGTACACAACGTGATGTATGAGACATACCTTAAGGACCATGAGGCTCCTGAGGATATCGAGTACTACATGTGCGGTCCCGGCCCCATGTCAAAGGCCGTTACCGGTATGCTGGACAACCTGGGTGTTGATCCCGCCTCAATCATGTACGATAACTTTGGCGGCTAAAAATAGTACAATTGGGGTCTGTCCCCAATTGTATCATTTTTGCGATATTTGGAGCGGACCGATTACTTCGGCCCGCTTCTTATTTGCACC
>JAFZKA010000061.1 GCA_017551925.1 Bacteroidaceae bacterium
ACTTCTGGAGAATAAAAAAGCTAATTTGATTGACATGTTAGCCGCTGACGCTCTCCTGCAGAAGGCTATTGATGAACTGAAAGCAAAAGAGCAAGCCGACTCTCTGACTTTAGCCACGGCTATTGACGAGGCTAACAAGCAGGCTCTCGCCGCAGCAGCCATGGCAACTCAAGCCATGAAGCTTGCAAAAGCAGACTCCATTTTCAGCGCCAATCTCGCCGTTACAGTTGATTCTCTCCGCGGTGCCGTCAAATCACTTGACTCTAGAGTAACAAAGGTTGAAGAGGATGCAGCCGAGGCCTTGGCCCTTGCCACCCGCGATTCAATTCGTCTGGATGCACTGGAAGATGCTCTTGACAAGGCTCTCGAACGCATAGGCAACAACGAAGAGGCTATCAAGCTGCTTAAGGAAGACATGAAAAAGGCCAAGGAAGACATCGCACAGAACGCAAAAGACCTGGCCGATGCAAAGAAGAAGTATGATACTGCCCTCAAGGTTATCAACGAAGCACTCGCCAGCCTTCAGGAGCAGATCAATCAACTTGCCAACAACAGCTTGACGATGAAGGAAGTCCAGGATTACCTGACCCCCATCGTAAATGGTCTTGAAAATAAGATTAAGGCCGTTCAGGACGATCTTGACGCTTTGAAGAAAAAGCTCAACAAGGCGATTGACGACATGAAAAAACAAATTAAGAGTATCGTCATTGAGGGTGCTGAGAGTCCTGTTGTGGGCTATTTCGCTCTCCCCATCGGCGTTCAGTCCAACATTCTTGCTGCATTCTATGGTGAGCCCGTTGCAACCAATGCCAGCGGTGAGGTTGAGTTCCCGACTGACCGTTCTGCCCTTTATGTCTTCAACAATCAGGTCATCTCCGCAGAAGCATTCAAAGTTATTGGTGGAAATAGCGTGATTACCAAGACCGCCTATGACAAATACATCATGGATGAGAGCGAAGGCAACGCTGGTACTCTTTATCTGACGATTAACCCCGCTGAGGTTGATTTCTCCGGTATTACTCCGAAACTTGTTAATAGCCGTGATAAGGAATCTGGCATCACTCTGAGCGCTATTACTCCGAGCAGCAAGCTGCTTTACTTCGGTTGGGATGCTGGTAGAGCAGAGCGCGTCCAGAATGGATTCTATGAGGCTAAGGCAACTCTTGATCCCTCAATGGTTGAAAGTGTTAAGCCTAACTTCGACATTGAGAATCTTAAACCGCTTGCCAAGCAGATTCTTAGAGAAAATAATATCGACCTAACGAACATCTACTATACAATTCAGGATCAGTTGAAAGACGTTCTCGTTTGTAATGGAGTCAAAGTTGAGTGGACAGACACCCTTGGTGATCACAGCGTCTATTCTGGTTACAGCATTGCTGCAACTGCAATTCCCGCTCTTTCCTTCAACTTCCTTGCAAATAATGTGGAAGGTCCGTTCATTACCCCGCTTGGTGCGATGAACATTAATGTTGACATGAAGCTTAACTACTCATCAGTTGGCACTATCGATTACGAAGTAGGTGACATCTACATTGAGGTTGACGGTAAGAAGTACAACGTTCAGGGTCTTGATGGACTTAATGGTCTCATTGCCCAGTTGAACAACGAACACGCAGACCTCAGTGATGACATCAACGACCTCATTGACCAAATTAAGGAACAGGTCGAGAGCAATGTTGAAAAAGCTGAAGATAAAGTTAAGAATAACGAGGTTGTCTATAGAGTTGGTAAGTATCTCAATAAAGTCAATTTCTTCTTCCATGAGCCCAACAACCTCCTGCAGCCGTTCTTGGCTTACGAAAGTGAAGGTGCTTATCACCACATGAGTATGTCGCCCGCTATTCCTACTGAGTTCAAGTTTGGAACTGGCAATGCCATTGAACTTATCCCCACTTCCTACACCGCAGAAATCCTTGCTCCTGCATTCCAGAAGTTTATTGCCGTAACCAATGTTATCGCTCCCGACTTCAGCGTCAGCGCTCAGGGTGGTGATGCCGACTGCCAGGCTCTTGCAGACTATGTCAACAAAGAAGCCAATTATATGAATACGGTTATCCCCGGCAAGCAGACAGGTATCGTATTTGCTCCGGATCCCTCTCACAAAGAAGGCTACATCTACGAGATCACCTATGCCGCTGTTGACTACAATGGCTACAACGTTGCTAAGAAGTTCTATGTTCGCGTTAAGTAAAGACCATTCATCAGACAGCATTAACGGATTATCAACATTTAAATAATAATAAGGATTATGAAACTTAAAAAAGCTATATTATACAGCATGATGCTGCTGGGTGCCGTCTCCGTATCCGCTCAGGAAATCGCTTATGATTTCGCACCGCACTGGTACATTCAGGGTCAGTTTGGTGGTCAGCATACTCTTGGTGAGGTCAGCTTCGGCGAACTCAACTCTCTCAATGCTCAACTGGGTCTCGGCTATCAGTTCACTCCTGTTGTCGGCACTCGCTTCTCCGTGAACGGATGGCAGAGCAAAGGTGGTTCCATCATCAACAACACAAAGGAAGTTTGGAAGTGGAACTATGTTGCTCCCGCCCTTGACCTGACTGTCAACCTCAGCAACTGGTTCTGTGGCTA
>JAFZKA010000062.1 GCA_017551925.1 Bacteroidaceae bacterium
CCAACCTTGATGAAGTCCTGAGCTGAACGCAGGTGCTGGCTCCATGACATCTCTGATACGTGGATCAGACCCTCTACGCCCGGAGCAATCTCAATGAATGCACCGTAGTCGGCCATAACGACAACCTTGCCCTTGACAACGTCGCCAACCTTGAGGTTGGGATCGAGTGAATCCCATGGATGGGGAGTGAGCTGCTTGAGACCAAGAGCGATACGCTTCTTCTCATCATCAAAGTCAAGAATAACAACGTTGATCTTCTGGTCGAGCTCAACGATCTCCTTAGGATCGCTTACGCGGCCCCAGCTGAGGTCTGTGATATGGATAAGACCGTCAACACCGCCCAGGTCGATGAATACACCGTAAGAGGTGATGTTCTTAACGGTACCCTCAAGTACCTGACCCTTTTCAAGCTTGCTGATGATCTCTTTCTTCTGCTGCTCAAGTTCCTCTTCAATGAGAGCCTTGTGTGAAACAACTACGTTGCGGTATTCCTGGTTGATCTTGATAACCTTGAACTCCATGGTCTTGCCAACGAATACATCGTAGTCGCGGATGGGCTTGACATCAATCTGTGAGCCGGGCAGGAAGGCCTCGATGCCGAATACGTCGACAATCATACCACCCTTGGTGCGGCACTTGATGTAACCCTTTACAATCTCCTGTGAATCGAGAGCCTCGTTTACGCGATCCCATGAACGTGATTCGCGGGCTTTCTTATGTGACAGAAGCAGCTGACCCTTCTTGTCCTCTGTGTTCTCAATGTAAACCTCTACCTCATCACCTACTTTGAGGTCAGGGTTGTAGCGGAATTCGCTGATGGGGATAATACCATCGGACTTGTAACCGATGTTTACGATAACCTCGCGCTTGTTGATGGCTGTGACAGTACCGTTGACAACCTCGTTGTCAGCAACCTTGTTGAGGGTTGTGTCATAAGCCTGCTCGAGCTGCTCTTTTGACATGCCTGAATTGGCACTTCCGTTTTCAAAAGCATCCCAGTCAAATTCCTGAAGGGGAGCTACATTCTTAAAATCTTCCATTAGTTAAATTTTGAAACTAAGATAAAGTTAGACAATATGTTGTAAACACACGCCAAGGCCACTCGGGCGCTTAGCGGGCGCAAAGATACACATTTTTAATAAATAAGCAAAAAATCAGTTCAGAAATCCTGGTTCAGAGTGTAGGGTAATCCTGATATCGTTATGCCCGATGCCTCAACATGGAAATGGGTTGAAATGGAGTTGTTGTAGAACTCTACCTTGGCCTTTCCTACGGAGTCAGTCAGGACATTGGGATCCCAATACAGGGTGCGACGGTAATCCACATCACCGGGAATAGGACCGTCAGGATACTGCGGCGAATAGAAACTGTACGGTCTGGAGTAACCTTCAACAGAGGTTATGCGCTTGTTTATCTTGAACAGTTCCTGACGTGTGCTGATGTCAAAATCCTCTTTAACCAGTATATCAACCATCATGACGCGGTCATACTCCTCTGGGCTTCCTTCAAGATTGACTATGGAGTGTGACATGTGCTCCATGTAGAGCGGGGCAAGCATCCATGCCTCTCTCTTGTACAAAGGATGGTCATACACGATTATGCTCTTTATATCCTTGGTATCAATCTTGTGGGGTGCTTCAAATGTACCGTTGTATTTGTATTTTGAACTGTTGTGTACGTAAAAGAATGGCTCGAATCCGTTGATTGACTCTATGGAATCGTTGCCGGACGTGTCACTGGTCATATATATCAGGTAGCCTTTGTCTATCAGGTAGCCCAGAACGTCAGTGGAGTAGTCACCCTTGTCAAGGTCAAGTTCCACGTCGGTCAGAACATCATAAGCCTTGAATGTGTAGTAATCAACATACTTGCGGTGTTCGTTGATCTCAACATCGGGCAGGATGTATCCGGTTTCAATGTTGATTACGGTTGCGAATCCGTCATCTTTTGTATCAGTTGATTTCTTGTCTTTCTTTTTAAGTGCAGTGATGCTGTTGAATACGGTCTCACCGGGTTCATATGCTCTTGCCTGAGGTACCATTGAACGTTCAAACAAAAGTCGTGCAGGTGTACCGAACCGTTTCTGTTTGATAGGTGAGGCGCTGATGGTGAATTTTCCGCGGTCATAGAAATCAACGCCTATGTCAAACCCGAAATAACCTGATTCATCAGTGTGATACGTATATGTTTCAAGCAGTTTCTTGTCATTGGGTACAAGGGCGGCGTTTACGCTTACCCCCTCAAGCGGTTCCTTGCCCGATGAACTCATGACCCATCCGTTCAGCGTGAGGCTCCTTTCAAGGCGGTAGGTCTCTTTGAACGGTTCAATTCCGGTCATGACTTTCCAGTCATACTTTTCCCAACCCTGTACCATGCAGAGCAGGTCAAGAGCCTGGTCGCGGTTCTCATTGGCGGGGTCAAAATAGTATGAGGGATTCTCAATGAAACCTTTGAGGTCAGATGACAAAAGCAGGTCTGTTCTCAGATCATCCCTGAAAATGTTGTCCTGTCCGCGGGTGTCTCTCACTGCAAGGCAGAAACGGTCACGGAACGGAACGCCGTTGGCATCAGAGAGGCTGAAAGAGAGATTGACCTTCTCGAACGGGGCATATGATGATTGGTCTGACTCAACTGTGAGTGAAGGGGTCAACTGCGACTGGCTCCTGTGGTAGAATGAACGGGTGGCATAAATGTTCCCTACGGAATCAAAAAGCGTAATGCGATAGACACCTTCAGGCTGTGATGTGAGGTCAAATGAATGTTGCACCGATGACGCATTCATGTCAATGGCGGCAAAATCCATCAACTCTCCACGGCAGGTCAAGGTGATACCAAACTGAGCACCTGTAATGTTGTCAGTGGGGTGGAGTGTAATCTGTACGTTTCCGTCAGTTACGTCGGCACGCATGGCGCAGCCTTCTGATTCGGCATCGGGCAGGTTGAATGTGCGTGAACTGCCGTCAACCGTGATTTCAACGCTGTTCTTGCGGCCATCGGGAGTGAATTCAAAAACACCCATGCCGTCATGCTCTGTGGTGAATTTTATGTCTGATTTTTCAAGAACGCCTTCGGCGTCAGTTCCAAGACCATTCTCAGAGGTCACTTTGAATGCTACACGGCAAGGCTGGTCTATGATCAGATGTCCGCCCTCGGGATGGAATGAGGCGTTGATGTCACGCTGACGCGGTGTCTCAGGGCGTTTCTGCTTGAGGCCGGTGTCATGGATGGTGATGACAGGGCTTTCATCATAATAGTGCCCTTCTTCTTTTGGCTTGTCATAAACAGCCAGCACCCTTGAAAAGATGGCGTCACTGCCAAAATTCTGCATGAAATTGGTGTATGCCCTGATTTCATAGAATCCGCTGGGATAGCCAAGCACTCCGCGAAGGTCTCTGGCCTGTGCGGTGGAGCCGTCAATCAGTGGGAACGAACCGTCAGCCTGACCTGCTATTATCTTGAGTTTCTGCCTTTTGAGCAGTACGCCATCGGGTGAAAGCAGATCAACGTACAGGACCTTGCTCTCTGCCCTTTCAAGTGTTGAGGCGCTTACCACAAAGGCTTTGAACCAGATGGTCTCACCAGTGTAATATGACGTGTTGTCAAATTGCAGGTAAACCTTTTCCTGCGGGAATATGGAGTTGAACTGATGGATATTGCCGGCGAATTTCATCAGTTCCTCATTGCTCGTGGTTTCTGAATTCACATTTGACAGAAGCAATGTGGCAAACAATGTTAAGGTCAGTAATCTTTTCATTTCTGTTTAAAAGTTATTATCGTAAATGTATGGTATTCCGCTTGATGTCATGCCTGCTGCGGATATGTTGAAATGAGTTGTAATTGAATTGTTGTAGAACTCCACCTGTGCCTGGCCGATGCTGTCAGTTACCACATTCGGTTCCCAGAACAGGGTGCGGCGGTAATCCACGTCACCGAATACCGGGCCTTCAGGGTATTGCGGAGAGTAGAACATATACGGCCTGGAGTAACCTGTTACGGTTGTCAGTCGTTTGTTTATCTTGAACAGTTCCCTGCGCGTGCTTAGTTCATTATCCTCTTTGACCAGTATGTCAACCAGCAGAAGCCTTTGGTAGAGCGCCTCACTGCCTGTCAGATCCTGGAGCGTATGAGTGAGATAATCCTGATAGAGCGGGCACTGTATAAGAATATTCATCAGGTACATGGGCCTGTCAAAAACGATAATGCTCTTTATATCCTTTGAATCAATTGTTGACGGGTTCTCAAATGCACCGGTGTATTTGTATTTTTTGGTGTTGTGAACATAGAAAAACGGAGCAAAACCGTTGATTGATTCTATGTTACCGCTGTCATCGGAAATGACAATGAACCCCTTGTCTATGAGATAACCCATAAGGTCAGTTGAATAGTCACCTTTGTCAAGGTCCAGTTCCACATCCTTAACCACATCAAAGGCATTGAATGTGAAATAGTCTATGTACATGCGCTCCTCCTCAATATCCACATCGGGCAGAAGGTATCCCGTGAACTGGTTGATAACGGTCGGAAGGCCGTCATCCTCTTCTTTTTCTTTCTGTGACTGCTTTCCTGAAACCTTGCCTTTTGAGGTCAGACTCCTGTAAACCATTTCCTGAGGCTCGTATTGACGCGGATCCGGAACTAATGAGCGGTCAAATTTGATTCTTGCGCTGGTCCCTATGAGACGTTCCCTTTTTACATGCGCATCAATGGTGAACCTGGCCTTGTCATAGAAATCAACTCCGATGTTGAAACCGAAATAACCCGATGAATCAGTCTTGTATGTATAGACCTCTGACTGTGTCTTGTCATCGGGTGTAAGTGCGGCAAGGACATTTATGCCTTCAAGTTTTTTCTTGCCTGAGGGGTTGAGAACCCATCCGTTCAAAGTCAGGCTCTCTTCAAGACGATGGCGTTCAACAAAGTCTTTCTGACCGGTCATGGTGGCCCAATCATAACGTTCCCAACCCTGAACCATGCAGAGCAGGTCAAGAGCCTGGTCGTGACTGTCATCGGTCTGCTCAAAATACCATGACGGGTCCTCAATAAGGCCTTTAAGGTCAGATGAGAGGAGCATGAATGTGCGCAGGTCATCAGTGAAAGCATTGCCCTGTCCGCGGGTGTCTCTGACAGAAATGCAGAAACGGTCACGGAAAGGCTGCCCTTTGTCATCTTTCAGTTCCAATTTCAAGGAGACTTTCTGGAACGGGTCAAATTTGTCATTGTCAGGAGTAACCTGAAGCACGGGAGTCCTTACGGTTTTGCTGCGGTGATAGAGCGAACGGCTTGCAATAACATTGCCGTCATGGTCAAAAAGGTTCAGACGGCATACGCCTTCAGGTACTCCAAAGAGTGAAATTGTCTTTTCTGCCGGTTTGTTACCAAGAACTACGGTACTGAAATCCATCAGTTCGCCACGGCAGGTAAGGGTTATTCCCATAACCTTGTTTTCAAGGTCAGGAGTGGCGTCAATGATTATTCTCAAACTGTCAGAACCGCTGTGGGTAACCTCCATGCGGCATCCTGACGTTTCAGCCTGCGGTAGTTGGAAAGAGCGTGATGTTCCGTCACAATTGATCTCTACTGAATTACGCCTGTTTTGAGGGGTGAACTCAAAATATCCCATTCCGTTGTGCACCGTACTGAAACTGATGCCGCTGTTTTCAAGTGTGCCGTCGGCATTTATTCCGAATCCTGTTTCATCGGTTATCTTGAATGCAACGCGGCATGGCTTTCCGAGAATGAGATGTCCTCCCTCAGGATAAAATGAGACGTTTATGTTGCGCAACTTGGGAGTGGCGGGACGCGGTTCCGTGATTTCAGCCTTACGCAGCGTGATGGTGGGGCTGCTGTCATAGTAATGTCCTTCATCCTTAGGCTTGTCATATACGGCTATGACGCGTGAGAACAGTATCTCATCGCCAAAATTCAGCATGTAACTGGTGTATGCGCGAATCTCATAGAACCCGCTCGGATAGTTCATCACTCCGCGTTTCTCTCTGGCCTGTTCTGTGGATCCGTCAATCAGAGGGAATGAACCGTCGGCCTGACCGGCAACTATCTTGAGTTTTTCCTGTTTGAGCAGGATTCCTGTGGGTGAAATAAGGTCAACGTAGAGAACCTTGCTCTTGGCCCTGTCCAAACTTGAAGCATTTACCACGAACGCCTTGAACCAGATGGTCTCACCAGAGTAGTATGATGTATTGTCAAGTTGTATGAAAACCTTTTCCTGGGGAAAGATGGAGTTGAACTGGTGAATGTTGCCTGCAAATTTCATCAAAGAATCCACACTTCCCGGATCTGCATATACGGGAGCATTGATTGCAGTGACAGCCAAAAGGGCTATTGAGCACCTTAAAACGGCACTTGACAGCAGTGCGGATAATCTCATTATGACCTGATCTTGATTTGCCGATGCGAAGATAGCAAAAAATGGAACAGCGTATTTCACGGTTCGCGTTATATTTATATATTTGCAGTCCGTTATGATATACGGATTTGACAACGAAAAGTATCTGAGGATACAGTCCGAACACATCAAGGAGCGCATTGCTCAGTTCGGTGACAAACTTTATCTTGAGTTCGGCGGCAAATTGTTTGATGACCATCATGCAAGCCGCGTGCTTCCCGGTTTCCAGCCTGACAGTAAACTGCGTATGCTCAATCAACTCAGTGATTGCGCTGAGATTGTGATTGTTATCAGTGCCGTTGACATTGAAAAGAACAAGGTGCGCAGTGACTTGGGCATAACCTATGATATGGATGTGCTTCGCCTGCGTGAGGAGTTCCAAAGCCGTGGTCTCCTGGTGGGCTCAGTGGTCATAACCCATTACAACGGTCAGGCCAGTGCCGATGCTTTCCGTGAAAGACTGAAACGTCTTGGCATTGTAACATATGTGCACTATATCATTGAGGGTTACCCCAACAATGTAGCCCTGATTGATTCCGATGAGGGATTCGGCCGTAACGATTATGTGGTTACCTCACGTCCGCTTGTCGTTGTTACGGCTCCGGGTCCGGGCAGCGGCAAGATGGCAGTCTGCCTGAGCCAACTCTATCAGGAGCAGAAACACGGCATCAAGGCCGGTTATGCCAAGTTTGAGACATTCCCCATATGGAACCTGCCGCTCAACCATCCCGTAAACATAGCATATGAGGCTGCTACCGCTGACCTTGATGACGTGAACATGATTGATCCGTTCCATCTTGAGGCTTACGGCAAGACATCGGTCAACTACAACCGTGACATTGAGATATTCCCCGTGCTTGACGCCCTGTTCAAGGGTATTTACGGCGAGAATCCGTATAAGTCACCCACTGACATGGGTGTTAACATGGCCGGTTTCTGCATCAGCGATGATGAAGTATGCTGCCGTGCCGCCAAGGATGAGGTGATACGCCGTTACTATACCGCACTGGGTGATATGGCCAGCGGCAAGACCAATGAGACCGAGGTGAACAAGATAGCCTTGCTCATGAACAAGGCCGGCATTACAACCGCTACCCGCCGTACCACTGTCGCTGCCAAGGAACGTCAGGAGCAGACCGGAGTGCCCGCCGCTGCAATGGAGTTGTCAGACGGCACTATCATAACATCAAAGACCACAGCCCTGCTAGGCCCGAGTGCCGCATTGATACTTAATGCGACCAAGTATCTGGCAGGCATTGACCATAATATAAAACTCATTCCGCAGAATATGATTGAGCCTATCCAGAAGACCAAGGTGGATTATCTGCACGGCAACAATCCGCGTCTGCATACCGATGAGGTTCTGGTGGCTCTTTCAATCCTGAGCCAGCAGGATGAGAACTGCCGCAAGGCTCTGAATATGCTGCCTGAACTGCGCGGCTGTCAGGTTCATTGCACCGTTTTGCTAAGTGAGGTAGATCGTAAGATATTCCGCAAGTTAGGAGTGGGTCTTACCTGTGATCCTGTCAAGAAGAAATACTTTGCAAACGGCAAGTAGTACATCATTCTGATGATCCGCATATCCGTTTTTGACGATATGACGCTCTGTACCGATGCCGAGGTGGAGCGTATGATTCCTTCAGTGCCTGAACCCCGCAGGAGTCAGGCACTTGCTTTTAAACATACGTTCGGCCGTTTTGCCTGTCTTAAATCATATCTGATGCTTGCTGAACTCCTGCAAAGTGAGTTCGGATTGGAAAAGTTTGATATTGAAGTGGGGGAGCACGGCAAACCTTATCTTGCAGGTCATCAGGATATACATTTCAACATAAGCCATTGTCAGAATGCCATAGCGGTTGCGGTGAGTGACCGGCCTGTAGGCATTGATGTGGAATCATTCCGCAATTTTAATGACGGGCTGGTTGACAAGACCATGAATGATCTTGAAAAGTCAGAGATAATCTCCTCGGCAGAACCCCGGGAGACCTTTGCTGCCTATTGGACCCGTAAGGAGGCCGTTTTCAAACTCATTGGCACGGGTATCACAGACAATCTTCATGGCATACTCACTGACAAAACAAGGACCGACACCATCATAAACCGTGAAAAAGGTTATGCGGCATCGGTCGCTGTCTATAGTGCTGACGGCCTTGATCAACTTTTCTGGTTGTGATATTCAATCAGTCTGTTAATCGGGCTGGGCAGAATCATTCCTATTGTCATTCCAAGAGAATCAGCCGTTTCTCTGAGTTCATCGGCCAGGCTGTTTGCAATTGAACCTACAATGTGAACCGGCAGCCATGGCTTGTGGTAGTTTATAACGTTTCTTGTAAAGAACTCTGTGAAACACTGGATTATCATCTTGTGTACCTCAGGCACTTCACGTTTCTCAAGTATAAAAGGCACGAATCCCGCCAGATAACGGTTAGCCAGAGGCTTGCGGTAAACGTTCATTATGATTGATTCCCTGTCAACGGAGTAACGGTCAAGGAATTCCTTATATAGTTTGTCTGGCATCTGACGCTTGAAACAACTGTTTATAAAGCAGCGTCCAAGAGCGGCTCCGCTACCTTCATCGCCCAGTATGTAGCCTAATGAAGGTACCTGGTCAATAATGTCCTTGCCGTTGTACAGGCAAGAGTTGGAGCCTGTGCCCAATACGCATGCCACACCTTCAGACTTGCCGCAAAGCGCACGGGCTGCGCCAAGCATATCGCTGTCAACAGAAATGGTGGCATTCGGAAAGAATCCTTTCAGAATGTATGACATAAGTTCACATGTGGCTTTTGTGGCACAACCGGCACCATAAAAGAACAGTTCGTTTATTTGATTCCTGTCAATATGGTCTATGTTCGGCAAAAGTTCGCCTTCAAGTATGTCACGTATCTGTTCCTGGCTTTGGTGATATGGATTGATTCCTTGTGTTTTGTAAATTGTCAGGTCTTTTTTGTTATTGAAGAATCCCCAATCTGTCTTGGTGGATCCGCTGTCAACTACAAGTTTCATTGCTTTTTTCCAAAATCCGGTTCATATTTGATTAGTGCCGATACCACGCAAGTCACTGCGCAGCAGGCTATTATCCATATAAAGAATGTGCGGTAACCCATAAGTTCCTGGAGTTTGCCCGATATCATACCGGGCAGCATCATGCCCAGTGCCATTATTCCGGTGCTTATGGCGTAGTGTGATGTCTGATGCTCACCGCGTGAGAAATACATCAGGAACAGGGTGTAGGCCGTGAATCCGAATCCGTAGCCCATCTGCTCTATGAATACGCATGTGCTTATGAGAGCCATGTTGTGTGTGGGCATCCAGCAGAGATAGACATATACAAGGTCCGGTACGGAGATGGCTGCCACCATGTACCATATGCATTTCTTAAGGCCGTACTTTGAGAGTGTGATTCCACCCAGGATACCTCCCAGCAGCAAACCTATCACACCCAGTGTACCCTGGGCAAAGCCAACCTGGGCTGTCGTCAGTTCCAGGCCGCCCTCTTTTATTGAGTCTATCAGGAACAGTGATGCTATCTTGCCAATCTGAGCCTCGGGGAACCGGAACAGCAGTATGAACAGCAGGGCCGATATGATATGCGGTTTCTTGAAATAACTCACGAATGTCATTCCGAACTCCTTCATGATGTTGCTTCCAGAGACTCTTGC
Organism: Bacteroidaceae bacterium; assembly: GCA_017551925.1. GTDB lineage: Bacteria > Bacteroidota > Bacteroidia > Bacteroidales > Bacteroidaceae > Colenecus. Next base: position 10,066 of record JAFZKA010000062.1, read on the forward strand.
GGCACAGTCTGATGCAGGGCGTGGCAGTATGTATGAGTGATAAAGCCACAGCAAAATCATTATGCCGCCTGCAATCATGAATCCTAAACTCCATGCACGTACGGTTGAGCCAAAAATCTTTTCAAATAGTCCTACCAGAATGAGCAGACCGCCTTGACCTGCAATCATTGCAATGCGGTAGGCGGTGTTCCTGATGCCTACAAACAGTGACTGTTCGCCCTCATCCAACCCCAGCATGTAGAATCCGTCAATGGATATGTCATGAGTGGCGGAACTGAACGCCAGGAGCCACATGATGGCAAGTGACCATCTGAAAAAACTGGTGGTGTTCAGCGTGAGAGCCACACCTGCCAGTCCTGCTCCAAGTATAAGTTGCGTTATCAGCAGCCACCAGCGTTTGGTTCTGACCAAATCCACGAACGGGCTCCAGAATGGCTTGATGACCCACGGCAGATAAAGCCAACTGGTGTACAGGGCCACATCGGCATTGCTTATGCCCAATTGCTTGAACATAATGGCCGATACGGTTACAACAAGTACGTAGGGTAGTCCTTCGGCAAAATATAACGTGGGGACCCAAGCCCACGATGTAGGTGCTTTAGCCATTTACTTGGCCGGGATAGCCTCTTTGAGTGTGTTGATTACGTTCTGACGTGCCTCTGGCGTGGGGTTACGCTTCAGGGTAGTGCCTTCAACCAGTTTCAGGTCAGGATACTGATCCTTGAGTTTGTTGAATGAGTTGGTCAGATTGCTGCTGCCCGATGTTGAGAATATAATGACGGTCTTGCCCTTAAGGTCATTCTGCTCAATGAATGAGTAGATGATATTAGGTGCGGCGTCACCCCAGATGGGGAAACCGATGAATACTACATCATAGTCTTTAAGTTTATCCGGCTTTGCTTTAACCTCAGGGCGGAATGACTTGTCAGCCATCTCCTTGAATGCGCGTGCCTCACGGTTTCCCAGGTTTACATCATCGGCAGTGTAAGGCTGGGCGCCCTCAATCTCAAACAGGTCAGCGCTTGTGGCGGTAGCCAACTCCTGTGCCAGTGATTTTGTGGTACCTGATGCGGAGAAATAGGTAATAAGTACTTTAGGATCTTTTGCTACGCATGATGCCACAACCATGGCCATCATTGCCAGAATCAAACTCTTTTTCATATTCTTTATTTGTTATTGTTTTCTGAAGTGCGAATATATGAATTTTTAGTGAAATACGCAGATACCTTCAATGTAAAAGCGTGTCCTATTGCTTTTATGAGTATTTTTGAAGTCAACGCTGAAAAGGACCATATTGATATGAAGAAACATCTGGTATTTATCTTATCTGCTATACAGACATTGACTGCTGTTGCCGGTCACATAACACGTGATGAGGCACTGGCATTGGCGCAGGATTTCATGCAGGGCAAGGTTATGGTGCCGGTGCAGACAAGTTCCAGCAAAGCACCGGTCAGAGGTGGTGCAAACAATGAAAGTTATTACATATTCAATGCGGCTGACAATGGCGGCTACGCTATCATAGCCGCCGATGACAGGATTAGCCCCGTGTTGGGATTCTCTGATCAGGGTAATATAAATCTGGACAACATGCCTGAGAACATGGCATCATGGCTTGAGTATTACGAGTATGAGATAAACAGCCTTAGAAATGATGCGGATATTATCATTGATGCGCCTGTATCAAGAAGTGAGATTAAATCACTACTCAACGACCGTTGGCACCAAAAATCTCCGTACAACCTGCTCTGCCCCGTCTATGACGGAATACAATGTCCAGTTGGATGTGTGGCTCTTGCTATGGCTCAAATAATGTATTACCATAAATGGCCTGTTGGAGTGGTTGATTCTATTCCGCCTTACATTAATATGGACAACTCCCAGTTAGTTGAAGGTCTGCCTGCAACAACATTCAAATGGGATCTCATGAAACCTTCATATAACAGTTATGAAGCAGATGAGAGTGCTTATGCAGTGGCCGAATTCTTGCGCTATTGTGGGCAGGCAGTTGAAATGGGCTATCGTACCGATGCTTCCGGTACCTTTCCTGAAGCAGTTTGTAACGCATTGATTGAACGTTTCAATTATAGCAGGCAGACTGAAATGATTAATAAATGGGATTATTCATCATATGATTGGGATGAATTGATTTATAATGAACTTGCATCTGGCAGACCTGTTTTTTATTCAGGGGTCAGTACTATTTATCGCCATTCTTTTGTATGTGACGGATACAAGGACGGTTATTTCCATATAAATTGGGGAAATGATAGAGGTTTCTATGATGGTTATTTCAAACTTTCCTTACTGAATATGGCAGGAACAGATCTTTACGACCAAAACGACCTTGGTTGTAATCAGCATGCCATAATTGGAATAGAACCAAAAGTGAACAGTCCGGCAGGAAAATCCTTTAAAGATGAAAACTTCAGTTATACTGTGCTGTCTGACACATCTGTAATGATTAAGGCCATTGACAGCAAAAACTTCTATGAAATTGACATTTTATGGATACCAGACTATGTTGACTATGATGGGAGCAGATACTATGTTACAAGGTTAGGCGAAAGTAAGGACCTTAATTACGACTTTAAGAAAGTCTGTTTGCCTTCATCACTAAAGCAGATAGATGCTGAAGCCAGTTTTCTGCAAACCATAAAGGAGTTCACAATACCATCAAGCATTGAAGTGTTGTCATCAACGGCTTTTTTTTATAATAAATCATTGGAAAAGTTCATTGCTGAAAATGGTTACACTCGCTACAAGGTTATAGACGGAGTATTGTTCTCTCATGATGGCAAAGAACTGATGTGCTATCCTCAAGGCAGGAAAGACACCAGTTATACCGTCCCCGATGGAGTTGAAACAATAGGAGGCTACGCATTTTATAATAACAGTTATTTATCTGAAATCATACTGCCGGACTGTGTTGAGCATATAAATGATTTGGCATTTACAAAATGTACTAATCTTAAAAAGATAAGTCTACCAGATAATCTGAAAGTCATTGGCGGTTGCGCATTTGACAGTTGTTTTGATCTTAGTAATGTTATTCTGCCTAAGAAAATAGGTGCTATTTATGAAACAGCATTCAGATGTTGTACTTCACTTAAATCCGTAATCATATCTAACAGCTTTGACTATTGTTTACCAAATTCTGCATTCACAGATTGCTCTTCACTTGAAACAGTGTATATACCATCCGGCATAAAAAGAATCGGAAGCGATTGTTTTAAAGGTTGTACAGTACTGAAAGAGATCACTGTTGAATCAATCGTTCCACCTTTATTTGAATCTTACTCTGTATTTGATGAGACAGTGTATGAGAATGCCGTACTTAAAGTACCGGCCGGCAAGATTGACCTGTTCAGAAATGCCGGAATCTGGTCCAGATTCAAACATATCAGCGCCATACCATTATATACAATAAACGGTATAAACTATATTTTAAATGAATCTGCCAAGACGGCTGTGGCTTCTCCTGGTCAAGAGCCTTATTCCGGTGATGTGGTTATTCCGGCTACAATTGAGTATAATGGTATAGAATATTCTGTCAATGCTTTGCAACCCGCAGCCTTTGCAAACTGCAAGAATCTCACATCGGTTGTAATTGATGCACCAGTTTCTGTTTTGCCTGACAGCCTGTTTAAAGACTGCAGTTCTCTGAAATCAGTCAAACTCAATGATGGCATAGTAAAAATAGGAGATGATGTCTTTAACGGATGCACTGCGCTTGAGGCTATTGACATTCCTCAAGGTGTAGAATCTCTAGGAAAGTCATCTTTTGCAGGATGTAAATCCTTACGGACTATAACTATTCCCGAAAGAGTCAAAGAATTAGGTGCATTTGCATTCATGGATTGTAGCAATCTGGATTCCGTAATTATTTTGGGTAATATTAAAAAAATTGATATTCAGACTTTTTGCTATTGCACACATTTGACATATGTTTCTCTCCCTCAAAGTCTTTCATATATTGGAGAAGCAACATTTTATGAATGTTTCAATCTACAGACAATAAAGATACCGAATAATGTAAAGATCATCGAAAAATATGCATTTATGGAGTGTTCCTCATTAACATCAATAGTAGTTCCTGAGAATGTAACAGCCATTGGTGATTATGCATTTATGAAGTGTTCCTCATTAACATCAATAGTAGTTCCTGAGAATGTAACAGCCATTGGTGATTATGCATTTTGCGATTGTTCCTCATTAACATCAATGGTAGTTCCTGAGAATACAACAGTAATAGGTGATTATGCATTTTTCAATTGTTCCTCATTAACATCAATAGTAGTTCCTGAGAATGTAACAGCCATTGGTGATTATGCATTTTGCGATTGTTCCTCATTAACATCAATAGTACTTCCTAAAAAACTAAATACGATTGGTGGAACTGCCTTTTGTAATTGTCAATCCTTGAAATCCGTAATACTACCCGACGGAATAACATTCATAGGGGATAATGCTTTCACTAGATGTAGCAATCTGGACAGTATTGTTATACCTCAAGGAATGGAAAAGATTGAGAGGAGCGCGTTTGACTTATGCATAAACCTTAAAAGTGTAATATTACCGGAGAGTATTACCGAACTGGATACATATGCATTCATTGAGTGCTACTCGCTCACTACCATTACCATACCAGCCAATGTCAGAAAGATTGGGAAAATGGCATTTGAGGATTGCCGGAGTATGACATCATTCTATTGCTGCGTAGAAGATCCCCAAGAGATTGAACTGGGAGAAGATGTCTTTAACCGCATCAACGAGGATTGCATTCTTTATGTACCA
>JAFZKA010000063.1 GCA_017551925.1 Bacteroidaceae bacterium
CTATCGCAAAACTGAACGCAAAGATAGTATTATTTTTGAACACGAACCCCACGAATCTCACGAATGTTTTATTCGTGTCAATTCGTGGGATTCGTGTTCTGTATTATATCTGCGCTTTCTGCGAGAGGTTTACGCGGGTTGATGTTGTGGGCGCAGCAGATCGTTGACGGTCTTGACGGGATTGAAGGTGCTGAGCGGAACCTCAACGAATATGGTGTTCCAGTCACTCATTGCACCGTTCCACAGACCTGGCAGTTCAAGGGCCTTTAGTTCACGCCCGTTCTTGGATTTGCTGGAGATAAAGCCGGTAGCCTTGTCAACGTACTGTGGCAGGTTGAATTTATTCCCCTTATAGTCACGTACTGCACAGACCAGATCTACAGGGTTGAAGTGAGTACCATTAGTGAACATCTCCTTTTTGCGCGGATCATTCAGATCAATCTGTGAACTTTCCAGTATCTGGAGTGATACGGTACCGTCACTGTTGTATGCCAGGAACGGTCCGCCACCGGGTTCGCCAACGTTCTTGACCATGCCACATACGCGTATGGGGCGGTTGAGTTTGTTGTGGAGCCACTCTGCCAGTTGCTTGCTGTCAAGGGTATTAATGTCTTTCCTGCGGCAGCAGAGAGTCTCAGATACATACTTGGATATTGTCTTTAGTTGGGCATCGGTGTATTTGCCGCTGTCAAGAATATGCAGATAATCATATATCTTGCTCTGCACAGTCACCAGAATACCTGCCAGCAGTTTCTTGTACGTAACAGTGTCAGTCTTGAGATGATCAGGCACCACATTGTCAATGTTCTTGATAAAGACTATATCCGTGTCAAGTTCATTGAGGTTCTCAATGAGTGCTCCGTGGCCTCCGGGACGGAACAGTATGGAGCCGTCGTCATTGCGGAACGGAGTGCCGTCAGCGGCAGCGGCAACGGTGTCAGTGCTGGGCTTCTGCTCAGAGAAAGATATGTCATATGTAGTGCCGAACCGCTTGGAAAAACTCTTGCTGCATTTGTCGGCCAGTTTCTTGAACATAGGCCAATGTTCAGGTGATACGGTGAAGTGAATCTGTACTATGCCGTCAACACCTGATGCGTACATGGAACTCTCAGCCATATGCTCTTCAAACGGAGTACGCTGACTGGAACCATAAGCGTGGAATTTAAGCAGACCTTTGGGCAGTGAACCATAATTCAGTCCCTTGGAAAGCAGCAGATTGGACACAACGTCCTTATAATTGCCATTTGCAATCAGTTCACGGATTGATTTGCCTTGATTGGAGATACAGGCGGCATCAAGATCCTTGTAGAATGCAAACTTTTCAATACCGTCAAAGAAAGCCTTTTCAAATTTTGTGGTGGGAACATCATAATCGGCATCAAGGAATGCGAACAGGTCCTTGAACATACGGCTGGCTGCACCTGATGCAGGTACGAATTTTGTGATGGAGTGCCTCTTACTACTACTACTACTACTACAGTAGGCGTCCCACATCTTTATATACTTGTTCAACTGTGTGTCATCGACAGCCATGATTCCATTACCGATTGATGCGGCTGCCTCCAACTCCAAAAATGGAAATCCTTTTTTAATCAGTTCCAACTGTGCTTTTACACTCTCAGCGTCAGTCCCTTTCTTTTTAAACTGTTCCAGGTCTTTCTCGTCAAACATATAGTGAATCCGTTTAATTGAATCTGTTTGAATTACAGACAGATTCTTATTACGAAATCAAAAATAGCGTTGTTTTTTTGAATAGGCAAAGAAAAGCGGATTTTATTCAGAAATGTTTCATAACTTAGCGGCGATAAAATAAAGGGAACTATGAAAAAGATTTTTTTGACTGTCATGACAGTTGCCTTTGCTCTTTACGGCTTTGGAGTCCGTGCTGAGAATGTTAAGACAGATGTAAATGAAAATGATGAGGAATATCCTGAAATAACATTCGTGGAGACGTCACATAATTTCGGCATATTTGACAGGGAACACGGCGACCAGATGTGCTGGTTTGTGTTTACCAATACCGGGAAAAAGGATTTGTTGATACTTGATGCAACATCGACCTGCGGGTGTACCGTACCGGAATTTCCCAAGACTCCCATACAGCCGGGTAAGTCTGACTCCATAAAGGTCAGTTACAACGGCAGTACCAAACGTCCCGGCGTATTCAAAAAGACCGTGTCACTTAAGACCAATTGCAAGATCAACTCCACTTATCTGTATATAGGTGGTGAGATGGTTGAGAAACTGGTTGAGGAGAGAGTGACTAAGAACGGGAACTGAGTCTGTTCTTTTTCAGTTCTGTGACGGTGAGAGTATCGCCTTGTACCTTAAATTTTACAGAACAGTTTTCAAAATCAAATCCATATTCGCGGTCGGGATCGTCATGAAAACGGGGCCGCGGATCTTCGGCAAGAATACCCTGGAGCGCAGTCAGCGTTCCGGGGTCTGTTTTTGATGTCAGTTCAGACGGAATGCTGACGTTAAGCCTGTGCATACCGACTGTACCTGTAAAACCTTGTGTCGCACTGGGTTGACAGTCTGTGTATGGTATGTATGGCTTAATGTCGTAGATGGGCGTGCCGTCCATGAGGTCTGCGCCGCTGACGTGCAGGACCGGTCCTTGGGGTGTGCTCAATTCAATTGACTCCAATTTTACACATGACAGACCGATGGGGTTCGGACGAAATGGAGAACGGGTTGCAAAAACCCCCAGACGTGTATTGCCTCCGAGACGCGGCGGACGTACCGTAGGAGACCAATCCTCTCTTATGGCTTCAGAGAACTCCCATATAAGCCATATATGACTGAATCCTTCAAGACCTCTCAGAGCATCGGCATTACGGTACTCCGGGTTGAAAACAACAGTTCCTTTAAGTTCAGGTACCAGTCCGCTCTGTCTTGGAATTCCGAATTTACTGTGGAACCCTGTTCTGATCTTGGCAATCTCAATCATATTGTTTTTTCAATTCGCTTAGACGAAGGTACGGAAAAAAAGAATAATTTTGTATTTATGGTAATAACAAAACTGTTATCAAGGTTGCGTGTGCTGCTTGCAGTATTTGTCTGCCTGACGGCAAACGGCATGTCTGCTCAGGTGTTGCCTGTTCTTAACAGTTTTACCGGGAGGACATTTGACGGAACTGTTGACGTGTCATGGCCTGTGGAGTTTGACGGTTGCACTTTTGTTACAGACAGCATTGTGTTACGCCATTCATACGGAGTGTTGTTCAGGAACTGTAATTTTGTGAGCAGAAGCGGTGTGTTGTATTTTGCTGAAAGCGGTGACGGAATGATTGTGGCGAATTGCTCAATAATCGGTTGTGATGAGCCGGAATTCAGCAGAAACAGGCTTTTGTCAGACAGGAATTATGTTACAGGATCATCTGTCAACGATGAAGAGTGGCTTGTATCTGATGAACAGGAACAGATAATTGATATTGACGGTCTTGCTCTTTCTGAAAGCATCAGAAGTAACAAAAAAGGACCGCTGATAATGGTAGTCAGTGCAGACCGTAAGGAGTTGGAAGGCGGTGAAACAGCCAGACTTATGGTGCGCGGACTGGAAAAGGATATGTTTGTAGGGTGGCAGTCATCGGATTCTATTGTGAAACTGAGTGTCGATGATGAGTCTGTCTGCACCGTATATGCCCCTCAAACAGTTGCAGACAGGATTAGAGTGGTGGTCGCGGCATATACGGAATACGGACTTGAAGCGGCCTGTACATTGGCTCTTATGCCTGAGAAATCCGCTCAGAAGTCTGTCAAGGGGGATAAAAAGGTCAAAACATCACGCAAAAGAAAGAAAAAGTGAAGTCTGGAGGTCTGAAATATTTTTTTGTATGTATCGTGATTTGTCTTGCGTCCTGCAGACAGAATCAGGTATATGATTCAGGACAAACATCATTTGACCTGAACGAGAAAGCCATATCATACCTTTGGAATAATCTGGACTCTGCAGAACTTTATGCCCGATTCGCATTTGAGGCATCGGGCCATCATTCCGATGAACGCGCAAAAGCAGTTAACACTCTTGCCCGCATAGCGTTTCTTAAGATGGATTTTACGCAGGCATGGGAACTGTACAACTCTGTACCGTCCATTACAGGCAATCTGCTTGAGGTGGTGGCATCGGAGATAGGGCTGATGCGTATCTGCCAACGGACATCGGATAATGTCTCATTCTATGAATACCGCAACAGCATCCTGCTGCACTTGCGTTCCATTCATGAAGAGCAGGGAACTCTGAATGATGTCCAGACGGAGCGTTTGCTGTCACTTGAACGTTCGTTCAGAATGGAGTCTGCCAGATACTGGTTTGAGTTGGAACAGTTGGGACAGGCGGGACGGGAGATGTCATATGTCGTGCCTGACAACCTGTTGCGTGAGGATCATGACCGTTTCCTGACTTATACCTACATGCATGGATTGGGGATAGGCCTGGAAAACTATGGCTCTGAGGATATGATTTCACAGAGACTCCGCAGTCTGGATAATTGCCTGAGGAGTGCTGTGCGATATAATAATGTAAGGATGCAGGCGCTCAGTATAAGTGCCATCTGCTCATTGCTGCTGGAGTTCGGACCTGATAAGGTTCTGGCGGGTGTGAGTGATGATATGCTGTCCAGGCTTAATGCATCGGACGTACATCCGGAACTGTTACCTACCCAGTTGGCTCTCAAGGCATTGCAATTGTCGGCATCATACGGAGGACAGTATGAGATAATAGAGAGTGAGAGACTGCTGGCATCATGCTATATCCAGCGCGGGCTGTATGATGAGGCTCTTGGAGTACTCAGAACTGCGCTTGATATGCTTAATGACAATTACCGTCTTAACAGCACCGGAACAGATGGATTTGAACCTCTTGAAATGTTCCGTCCCGACGGGGTCGTTGTTGAGGAACAATGGATGGCAAGATTGCCGCACGGCGTGGTTCCTGAGTGCATGTCTTCACTACGTGAGCAGATGAGCCTGGCATTTTCAGGATTGGACAATAAACTTGCATCAGATTACAACAGGACTGTTTATCTGGAATTGCAGAAGAATATACGTTTGGACCGCCGATATGAGGCTCGTACCATTTTGCTGGAGCGTTCCAACCGTCGTCTGATGGGCATCCTATATGCCACTGCGGCGGCAATTGTCCTGTTGATGGTATTTATCTTACTGTTCCATAAGCGAATAAATGCAGCCAACCGCAAGTATGTTATATTGATGCAGAAGACTGTGCGATTGTGTGAGGACATTCTGAAACCGGTTCCTGTGGGCTCTGATTTGATAGAATGGCTAAACAGTACGGTGGCTCCCGGACTGATAGAACTGACAGGAGCGGAAAGTGTGGTTATTGATGAAAATGCTGAAATAATCGCTTCATGGGGCAATAAACGGGTCAGTCGTGACAACCGGGCTGTGCTGAACACTGTTGCTCCATATCTTAAGGCAGCATTGAGAAATGCCGATGAACTGACAGGACAGGCCGATCGCCTTAAACAGGCTGAGAAACAGCATTACCTGTATCAGCTTCATGCAGAGAAAAACAAGCGTGAGAATCTGGCTCGCAAAACCTGTTGTCAGGTTGTGGCGGAGTGTCTGCCATACATAGACCGCATGCGTTCAGAGATCAGACATCTGGCTGAGATGCCTGCAGACAGTTCTCAGTATGAACAGAGTCTTGAGTATGTCAGGGAACTTGCAGAGCGCATAAATCAGTATAACGATCTGCTTTCACAGTGGATACGCATACGTCAGGGTGTTGTGACTCTGAATGTAGAGAGTTTTCCTGTACAAACGCTTTTTGATATTGTAAGCCGCGGCAGCCGCAGTTTTTTGCAGAAGGGTGTTGAACTGAATGTGTGTGATACCGATGCTGTCGTACGCGCAGACAGGGTGCTTACATTGTTCATGATCAATACCTTGGCTGATAATGCACGCAAATTCACTCCGGCTGGAGGTAGGGTTACTGTAGAGGCTTTACAGGCAGATGAGTATGTGGAGATTTCAGTCTCTGACACCGGTGTGGGCTTGAGTGAGGATGATGTCCGCCAGATTTGCGAGTCAAAGGTGTTTGATCCGGACAGGATAGGACAGGGGCAGCACCAAGGTAAGGGAAGCGGGTTCGGTCTGATGAACTGCAAGGGTATTATTGAGAAATACCGTAAATCAGATGACCTGTTCCGCGTATGCAGTTTCAATGTGGAGAGTGTTCCGTGTAAGGGCAGCCGTTTCTCATTCCGTTTGCCTAAGGGAATCAGACGTGCCCTGACTGTATTGCTGATTCTTTTTGCGGGTGTCACCGCTCAGGCGCAGGATACCGATATGATTCAGGACAGTCTGTTGGTTAAGGCATACAACTACGCCAACCAGACTTATCTGTACAATACCGAAGGACATTTTGCCGATGCTATAATATATGCTGATTCGGCATTTGATGCTCTCAACAGGGATTATCTCTTGAACGGTGGGACACAGGATCTGCTCTTGTCGGTTTTTGACACGCTGGCACCTGCCGAGACTTATTGGCTTGAAGACGGGTTCGCAACCGACTATGAGACCGTTTTGTGGCTTAGGAATGAGATTGCTGTATCGGCTCTCGCAATGCGTGACTGGGATGTGTACCGGTACAATGATGACGCATATCTTAAGTTGTTCAAATTGTACTATGGCGAATGGCAGATAGAGGAGGATTGCAGGGAACTTCAGCGCACCAACAGCAACCTGTCTATTGCGGTGATTATGTTTGCCTTGTTGTTCCTGACATTGCTGATAACCCGTTATATACTGCATTCACGTCATTGGTTGAGATTCCGCAGTGATTTGCAGCAGGCTCAGAGGATTATCAACCGCATATCTGAAATAACTGCCGTGACAGACCTGGATCAGTTCAATGCGGAGAATGTGGTACGCAACCTGACTGACGGACTGTTCAATGACCTGGATCATCTGATTGATATTCGTCAGTTGATTATTGCATTAAACAATGAGGGCAGGATCATATTCTCAACTCATTCAGATTCTGATTCTGATGAATTGCTGACAGACAGGGTAAGAATGTGTATGGAGAGTTCATCGGAACTGATAACATCTGACGGACAGAGACGCGTTTTGCCGCTTTCTGTAACACTTGATGATGGCGAACATGCTGTCGGTGCAATAGGTTTTCAACTTGAGCATGAGCCTGATGAGTCATGGAATATTGTAAAAGGTATGGTTGTCAGTTATCTGGCGACAGCCCTATACAGTTGCGTGGTGAGGTTTGAGTCAGGTTTCCGTGATATTGAACAGATTGAGGAGGAGTCACAGAGAATACATTTTGAGGAGAACCGCCTGCACGTAAGCAATCTGATACTTGACAACTGCCTGTCCACTCTTAAGCATGAAACGGTGTGGTATCCCAACAGGATTGTACAGATGGTTGAAGGCATAGAATCCACACCTGTAACAAAACGTACTGCAATTCAGGTGTCGGATATGGAAGAACTGGTCGATTATTATCGTGAAATATTCGGCATTCTGAGTCAGTATGCCTTGTCACAGACTACAAGCCAGTTGGTTCACAGAGACGTTTTTGCGGTCAGAGATATTATGGACAAGGTTCGTACATATATCAATAAGGCACAATCCCGTAATGGCTATAGCGGTCAGATAAGCATAGAGGCTGGTGATGAAAAAGTTGTGGCTGACAGCGTTTTGATAGAGTACCTTGTTGAGAATCTGGTTGACATTGGTATGGCCGATGGAGGTGATATGCTGATCAGGAGTGTTTGTGACGGAAAGTTTGTAAGATTGGAACTTCACCGCAAATGCACGGTACCTGATCCGGAGGTGTTGGACGGATTGTTCACTCCGCTGATGAATAAGGAGAATATGGCATATGTATTATGCCGTCAGATAATACGTGAGCATGATGAAGCATTTGGGCATCCCGGATGCCGTATCAATGCAGAGAGTGAAACAGATGGTATATCAATATGGTTCACCATTCCTAAAGGATAACAGAAAGAGTTCAAGATATGGAGAAATTCAAGACAATTGTGGTTGAGGACGTGTCATTGGAGTTAAAGGGGACACTGTCAATTATCAGGAATGATATTCCTGAAATAGAGGTTATAGGTACTGCACAGACAGAACGTGAGTTCTGGGCCCTGATAGACGGCGGCGCCTGTCCTGATCTTGTATTACTTGATCTGGGTTTGGGCGGTTCCACTACGGTGGGAGTGGATATCTGCCGGAAACTGACACAAAAGGAGAACTCCGGTGTCAAGGTGCTGGTATTTACAGGTGAGTTGCTCAATGAAAAACTGTGGGCCGATGTCCTGGATGCCGGTGCTCATGGAATAGTACTCAAAACAGGTGAACTCCTGACCCGCAGTGAGGTGATGGATGTGATGTCAGGCAAGCATTACGTTTTCAATGAACCGGTATTGGAGAAACTTGTCGAGCGTTTCCGCAAGGCTGTGACTGATGAGAAACTTCAGCGTAGTGCAAGTATAGAATATGAGATAGATGAATATGACGAGCGCTTTCTGCGTCATCTGGCATTAGGATATACCAAGGATATGATAAGTGAGTTGCGCACCATGCCTTTCAGCAGTAAGTCACTGGAAAAACGCCAGGCCGATCTGGTATCACGTCTGTTTCCTGAGGGGGAGCAGCGTGGCGTTAACGTTACGCGTCTTGTAGTCAGAGCCATTGAGTTGCATATTATAGATCCTTCAAATCTCATTGCTGATGAATAGACGTTCAAGGTGGCTGTTGCATCCGGCTGTCATATATCTGATACTGCTTATCCTGATCATTCTTATCTCATGGATAGGCAGTGTGATAGAGATAAAACACTCCAGCGGTAATACTGATCTTGCTATCAGAAGTGCATTGGGCGCATCGGGTGTAAGATGGGCCGTAAGGAGTGCGGCAGATTGCCTGCGGAATGCTCCAATAGGAAATGCCATTATGCTGTTTCTGACAATAGGAGTGTTTAAGGGGTGCGGGGCGCAGCGGGCTCTGCTTAATTATAAGAGCCTTTCGCCAAAGGAACGTACGTCATTGCATTTGGGGCTTATAGTCCTGATTGTTTGCATTGTAGTTGTTATACTGGGTCTGTTTGCCGGAAGCCGTTTGCTTTTGAGCGTGACCGGCAGATTGCATGGCAGTCCGCTGTTTGACGGTTTTATCTTTCTTCTGTTGCTTACAGTTGCTGTTCCGTCATTGGTTTACGGTTTTTCATCAGACAATATACGCAACCTGAATGATTGCATGAATGCTTTTGCTTCAATGGCAGTTCAAATGACTCATTTTATTATTACGCTGCTTTTGGCTGCCCAACTGATTCAGGTAATAGAATATACCAATTTATATCAGTTTGTGGGTCTGAGTGCAAATGCGTTCAGATATATCGCATTTATCGTATATTGGCTGCCGTTGCCGGTAATTATGTATATGTACAGAGGTCTGTGATTCAAATTTTCATGTCTGTTTTCTCATTTCTGAAAAAATCCATATCCATTTTTTGAACTTCAATGCCAAACTAAACAGAACTTTTGCTAAATTTGTGCCCGCTAAAAGATAAGGTCTGGCTCCGTAGCTCAGCTGGATAGAGCAACAGCCTTCTAAGCTGTGGGTCTTGGGTTCGAATCCCAACGGAGTCACAAAGCCAAAAATGCCCGAAATCGATGATTTCGGGCATTTTCGTCTCCGCGCCTCCGTTGGGATAAAGCCGTCAGGATTTATCCCAACGGAGGAATGGAGACGAAAACAATCTCGCTGAAAAGCGAGATTATAATTTTTGGCTTTATGTCAACTAGCCCCCCGCAGGGGTAGGGATGCGGCAAAAACAAAGTTTTTGGCGAATCCCCCGCAGGGGTAGGGATGCGGCAAAAACAAAGTTTTTGGCGAATCCCAACGGAATTCGTCAATCACCGACCTCAATCACCCCTCTCCGTTATCAACGGATATCAAGCCCCCGGTCGTCCAAAGAACTAACATTACTTGTAAATAACTATTAATCAGAAATGTCGCGGAAAAGGACCCATGCAACAATACCTGTAATAGCAAAAACTATTGCAACCATCTATTGTATTTTTTGCAAAGATAAATAAAAATGATGAACTTGAACGTATTAATGCTTTGGTGTTTTATGTCTTGTGTTCAGATTTTTTCCTGAGTGTCAAGAAATGCGTTGCAAGCCTCCAAAATGTCATTGTATGTTGTCTCAAAATCTCCCGTATACCATGGGTCTGCTACGTCGCGGTCACGACCTGCGAATGACATCATCAGTTTGAATTTGTTTTGCGGATCGTCAGGGATTATGTACTTGAGCCATCTCAAGTTCATACGGTCCATATAGATAATCAGGTCAAAACGGTTATAATCGGCTCGTGTTACCTGGCGTGCAGTCTTGTTTCTGTCAAAAGGTATGCCATGCGCGTTGAGGCATCTTTTGGCCGGAGGGTAAATGGAGTTGCTTATTTCCTCTGTCGATACGGCTGCCGATTCTATATGGAAATGTTCCTCAAGTCCGCGTAATCGGACAAGTTCCTTTAATATGAACTCTGCCATAGGCGATCGGCAGATATTTCCATGACACAAGAACAAAATTTTCTTCACAATGAAATATAAGAATATGATTTTGGAACCAAAGATACATAAAACTGCTCCAGAATGTTGTGAAAGGGGATTTTTTGGTGAAAAATCCAATTAATTTGGAACATATCATAAAAAAACAAGAGACTCGCTTGCGCAGCGCGTCTCTCGTTCTCAATAGTCCTTTTCCAATAATTGAAATTTAGATGAACCGGTTTCACAACCAATCTTCTCTCCTTGTTTGCATGACAAATATAAGTGCTATTTTTCAACATTCATCACTTTTTTACAAAAATTATCACTAAAAAATGATATTTATTTATTTTAATGCAACAAATCTTGCAAAATTGTCGTATTGAGTATGTTTATAATTCTTTTGATATCGTAAATTAGTAAAAAAAGCAGGTGAGCGGGACTTCACAGTTCCGCTCACCTTGAAATAAAATCTAATACCATGAAAAACACGTGGCAAAGATAACATCCCGTTTGAATATATCCAAGCGATACGAACTTTTTTTAGTAATTTTGTTTCGTATTTGTATTAAAATGGTCTATTTGAGAATATGGCGCGTAATAAATCAGGTCGTAGGCTGACTGCAGACAATATCAAGCAATTTGAGGTAAATGAAGAAACAACCCTTCTTCAGTTTCTTTTCAAATCATTGCCGAACCTTAGTAAGTCTGAAGTCAAGTCCATGCTTAAATACAAACATGTAGCAATAAAAGGTTCTGCAGTTACCCAGTTTGATATTCCGCTTTATCCGGGTGATGTTGTCGATATAAATTTCGGTCGCTCATTTTATAAATTCAATAATCCTCAGGTTAAAGTCCTTTTTGAGGACCAATGGTTTGTTGTTATTGAAAAGGCTTCGGGCCTGTTGTCTGTTGCAAATGATTCTTCACGTGAAAAAAACGCCTTTCATATAATCAGGGATTATGTCCGCCACGATAATCCTGAGGCGAATCTTTACGTATGTCACAGGTTGGATCAGTTTACTTCGGGCATTCTGATTTTTGCCAAAGATGAAGCGCTTATGAATGAAATGCGTGCCAACTGGGATTTCTATGTCAAAGAAAGGCGTTATATGTGTGTGACTGAGAATATTCCTGCACGTCCTGAAGATACGATTGAGAGTCTGTTGACTCAAAATGAGCACCTTAGAGTCCATTCTACCAATGATGAGACTGTCGGCAGACTTGCCATAACACATTATAAGGTGGTACAGACCCGTGGACGCTATGCTCTTATTGATGTGGAAATCTTTACCGGAAAAAAGAATCAGATTAGAGTACATATGTCTGAAATGGGCTGTCCGATAGCCGGAGACATTAAGTATGGTGCTGAAACGAATCCGGTACGCAGGCTTATGCTGCATAACTATCGTTTATCTTTTATACACCCGATAACAGGTGAAATGATGCGTTTTACCTTATCAACTCCATCTGTTTTCAGAAAACTGACTCAACCGGACAAATGAAAAGAAGTTTTAAACCTGGTACAATGATCTATCCGCTGCCGGCGGTTCTGGTAAGTTGCGGTGCGACCCCTGACGAGTATAATGTCCTGACAGTATCCTGGACAGGCACGGTATGCAGTAATCCTCCAATGTGTTATGTGTCAATAAGGCCTGAGCGTCATTCATATGACATAATCAAACGTAACGGCTGTTTTGTCATTAATTTGACCACAAAGACTTTGGCGCGTGCTACTGATTTTTGCGGAGTGCGTTCCGGACGCGATTGCAATAAGTTCAAGGAGGCTGGCATCACTCCCGGAAAGGCCGAAGTCGTAGCTGCGCCTACAATTGAGGAATCACCGGTTTCAATAGAGTGCAGAGTGGTGGATATCAGACCGCTGGGCTCTCATGATATGTTTCTGGCTGAGGTGGTCAATGTCCTTGTCGATGATAGGTTCATTGATGAGAATGACAAACTTGATATGGCGGGTATGGATCTGATTGCATATACTCACGGTGAGTATTTTGACGTATCAAACCCTAAAGGTTTTTTCGGTTGGTCCGTACGCAAGAAAAAGGTTATCAAGCGCGAAAGAAAGTAATCCCTCGAGATTTTATATCTGCGAGATGAATTTGAGGAAGTGGTCGGGATTGGGATCGAAGGTGTAGGGACCTTTGAGGAGGTTTCCTTTGGAGTCAATGATTACGTAGAACGGTTGGGCGTTCGCTCCGAATTTGTATCGCTGCAGCAGGCTCCATTTATCACCCACTGTACGGATCTTCACTTTTGTGTCGTTTTCAACGATTGATACAGGCTGTTTGAGAGGTGTCTTGTCATCGACGAAAAGAGAGACAAGAATATACCGTTGCTTTATTATTTCTGATACTCTGGGGTCTGTCCAGACCGATGCCTCCATCTTGCGGCAGTTTACGCAACCGTAGCCGGTAAAATCAATCAGTATGGGTTTGCCTGTTTGTGAAGAGGCTTTCAGGGCTTCATTGTAGTCTGTAAGCTGCGGTTCAACTATTTGTGTGCTGCGTCCCAATATCTGTGTGTTCATGGGGGGCGTGAAGGCGCTTATTGCTTTGAGCGGCGCGCCCCACATGCCTGGTATCAACCATACGGCAAAGGCCAGTGAAACGATTCCTGCTGTGATACCGGCAATACCTGGTTTTGCTTTATCGCTTTGTTTCTTTCCGAATATCCCAAGCAGATACAGGCCAAGGAGCAGGGCCATCAGAATCCATAGGAATATGAAAAGGTCACGAGGCAATATGCCCCAGCCGTATGCCATGTCGGCCACGGACAGGAATTTCAGGGAGAAAGCCAGTTCAATTACTCCAAGCGTAACTTTTACCTTGTCCATCCAGCCGCCTGACTTCGGCATTGACTTGAGCCATCCGGGGAACATGGCAAAAAGTGTGAATGGTATGGCCATAGCGACAGAAAAACCCAACATACCAATGGCCGGTGCCATGATACTGCCGTTTGATGCTGCATCAACCAGCAGAAATCCTATGATTGGACCGGTGCATGAGAATGATACGATAGTCAGGGTCAATGCCATGAAGAAAATTCCTCCTAATCCTGCGGCAGAGGCTTTGCGGTCTGTTTGTGTGCTCCAGCCTGACGGCAGGGTTATTTCAAACAATCCGAAGAAAGACAGGGCAAAAGCAACCAGGATCAGGAAGAACAGTATGTTTACTATCGCATTGGTAGCAAGTGCGTTCAGGGTGTTGGCTCCAAAAATTACGGTGACGGCAAGTCCGAGCAGCAGATAGACGGTTATAATTGAAACTCCGTATAAAACAGCGTCTGCTATAACTTTTTTCCGTTTTGCGGAACGCTTGAAAAAGAAACTGACCGTCATGGGGATTATTGGCCATACGCAAGGCGTTAACAATGCAATGAGACCACCCAGGAAACTTGTCAGGAACAGTCCCCACAAAGTGTTCCTGTTTCCGGTTTCTGCCAGGTTCCCAATCCGGACGGGTTGCCATGTGGCGTAATCAAAGCCTTCAATTTGTGACAGGTCTGTTCCAGCCGATATCATGTCAGTAGTGCCATTCGAAGGCTGTTCTGGAGTACCTCCATATTTGAACTCAATATGTTGTGGCGGCAGACATTGGCTGTCATCACAGGCACCGTATGTAAGGGCGCCCTCAACACTCCAATTATTGTCTGTTATGTATAGTTTCTGATAAAAACGGACCTGATGTTCAAAGAACCTTACTTTCATCTTGAATACGGGGTCGTCATTTGCGGTTTCATGCCCAACGAACTGAAGTTTGTCAAGCGGCTCGACTCCCCGAATGGAGTCAAAACTTATTTCTGCACTTGTCGGCCCGCCTGGAGGTAAGAGGGTTGAATATACGTGCCACCCGTTGGAGATGTTGAGATCAAATGTCAGAATTGCTGTGTCGGGGGCAATGTAATCAATGCTTTTAGTTGCCGTTACCGGTTTGGAACTTATTCCAAACGGTATTGCCGTCAGGATTGATATGATGATGCAGAATAGTGACATGTGCTCTATTTTTCTGCGAAGATAACAATTATCACTTTCCGTTTTGTCAATAATAAATGATATATTCGCGTTTCAAACGGTTTATAAAAAATATGGACAGAAAACGTGAAATATTTATCAAGGTACTGCTTATCGCAGTTTTGTTTACAGTTTTAATATATATGGTAACAGGGAAAGAAGAGAATAAGACCAATATAGGTAAAAGCGATATTCGCATTGAAAACGGACGCCTCACGCCGGAATCTTTATGGGCAATGGGACGAATAGGCGGAGTCGCTGTTTCACCTGACGGTAACAGGATAGCATATCAGGTGTCTTACTACAGCGTTCAGGAAAATGCAAGCCATACAGTCATTTATGTGATGGATTCAGATGGCGGCAATGTTAGGCTTCTGACTAAAACCGCTGTCTCAGAACACAGTCCGGCATGGATTGACAATGAGCATATAGCCTATCTGTCACTCAGAAAGGGTGTGCAGCAGATCTGTTCCATGGATGTTAACGGCAAACAACGCAAACAGCTTTCATATTCGGACCGCGATATAGAGGGATTCCTTTTTTCACCTGATCTGAGTCATGTCCTGACAGTTATGAGCGTACCCAATCCGCTTGTCAGGGAGAAACAGTATGAAGATCTGCCTAAAGCCACCGGTATGATAGCCGATGACCTTATGTTCCGTCATTGGGACAGTTGGACGACAGAGATACCGCATCCGTATATTGCCGGGTTTGACGGAAAAAAGGTTGCTGCAGCGCAGGTTGACCTGCTTGATGGCGAACCGTATGAGAGTCCGATGCTGCCATTTGGCGGTATTGAACAGTTTGCATGGAGCCCCGACGGTAAGAGCATAGCCTATACCTGCCGCAAAAAAACAGGTCTGGATTATACCAGGAGCACAGACTCTGACATATACCTTTATTATATAGAGAGCGGAAAAACCGTCAACCTGTGTAAAATGGATGGTGCCGATGACAGGAATACGGGCTATGACACCAATCCTAAATTCAATTCAGACGGACGCTACATTGCATGGCAGAGTATGGAACGTGACGGATATGAAAGCGACATCAACCGTCTTTATGTAATGGACCTTAAGGAAAACCGCAAATGGTCAGTTTCAGATGGCTTTGACAGCAATGTGGATGAGTATATCTGGGCACATGACAGGGATTATTTCTATTTCATCGGTTCATGGCAGGGACGTATGTCTCTGTTCTCAGTTGACCTTAACGGTAATGTCATAACAATTAATGCTGATGCGTGTGATTATAATTCGCTGGCCGATGCCAACAACAAAAGCCTGATAGTGACACGCCAGTCAATGAGGTTTGCCACAGAGATATTCTCTATTGACGTAAGGCGCGGACTTGTTGAGAAACTGTCACATGAGAACGACCATATTTTCAGTCAACTTGATAACATAAAAGTAGAGGCGCGCGCAGTAAAGACAACCGATGGCAAGGATATGCTCACCTGGGTCGTGTTCCCGCCGGATTTTGATGAGACAAAAAAGTATCCCGTAGTCCTGTTCTGTGAGGGTGGCCCTCAGAATATGGTTTCACAGTTCTGGAGTTTCCGCTGGAATTTCAGGATTATGGCTGACCAGGGTTATATTATTGTGGCTCCCAACCGCAGGGGATTGCCTGGATTCGGCAAAAAATGGCTTGAAGATATCAGCGGAGATTACGGCGGGCAGTGCATGAAGGACCTGTTGTCAGCAATTGATGATATTTGCAACGAACCGTATGTTGACAAGGATCGTCTGGGCTGCGTGGGCGCAAGTTTCGGCGGCTACTCGGTATATTGGCTTGCCGGTCATCATGACGGACGTTTCAAATGCTTTATAGCGCATGACGGAATATTCAACCTGGAGCAGCAATATGTCGAGACTGATGAAATGTGGTTCCCGCAATGGGATCTGGGTGGTCCGTATTGGGAGAAAAACAAAACTACAGAAAAGACATATGCTTCATCACCGCATCTGTTTGCCGACAAATGGGACACTCCCATACTTTGCATACATGGTGAGAAAGATTACCGTATTCTCTATTCTCAGGCAGTATCGGCATTCCAGGCCGCCAGGTTACGTGGCGTTCCTGCAGAACTGTTGCTGTTCCCTGATGAGAATCACTGGGTGCTTAAGCCTCAGAACGGTATCCTGTGGCAGAGAACCTATTTCAACTGGCTTGACAGGTGGTTGAAATAAATTATTTGCGCTGCTGTTTCTGCAGTCTTTCCTGCTCTTTCTGAAGGGCCTCCAGACGGGCCATCATTCCGCTTCCGCCTTGCTTGCGCTTGGTGGGGTCATTGCGGCTGGCTTCATAATCAGCCTCCAGTTTGGCCAGAATGGCTTTGTCATCGGTCGAGCGGCGCAACCATATCATTGTCAGGATACCGATCAGACCTGATACAAAGTAGTAGTAGCACAGACCTGATGAGTAGTTGTTAAATGAGAAGAAGAATATTACCGGCATGATATACATCATCCAGCGCATCATCTTCATGCTGTCCTCCTGTCCGGGGGCCATCTGCTGCTGTTGCATAGAGTAGATGGTATTGATTATATTGGTAAGGCAGAACAGCAGACAGAATATACTCAGATGGTTACCGATGAGCGGTATGTTGTTGGTCCAACTGATTATGTCATCAAATCCTGTTAGGTCTGTTGCCCAAAGGAAACTCTGCTGACGAAGTTCTATAGCATTGGGAACAAAGAAGAAGAAAGCCATCCATACAGGCATCTGTATGAGTGAGGGCAGGCATCCGCCCATGGGGCTCACGCCGTACTTGCTGTAAACAGCCATGGTCTCCTGCTGCTTTTTCATTGCATCCTCTGGTTTGGGATATTTTGCGTTGACCTCATCGACATACGGTTTGAGCGCGCGCATCTTGGCTGAGGACATGTATGATTTGATCTGCGCAGGCATGACCAGCATCTTTACGATTATGGTCATGAGCAGAATCACGATACCCATATTGAGGTTCCACCTGGAAAGCAGATTGAACAGAGGGATTATAAGGAAACGGTTAACCTCACGGACAACAGGCCAACCAAGGTCAATAACACGGTTGAGTCTTACTTTCTGATCACCGTGTGCCAGTTTGCTGTTGTGCTTGAGTATCTTATAGTCATTCGGTCCGATATAGAACTGGAACTGTGTGGGCCGGTTCCCGTTGGGATCAAACGCGGTACGGGTCTCAGTCATGAGTTTTTTCATGTAGCCGTTGCCTTTGGCGTATGATATACCTGACAGATGTGTATTTGCATCATATGTGTCAGAGGCAATCATTATGCATGAAAAGAACTGGTTCTTGTATGCCACCCAATCCAAACGCTCCTCAATAGTCTTGTCTGACGCCTTAGTGGCTTTGCTGCTGGCCGGTGATATATTGAGGACTTTTGATTTGGCTTTGTCATTGCGCTTGTAGGTTAGGGTAGTGTAACGCTGCTCAAACTCAAATCCCTTTTCCTGTTGACGCAGGTTCTGTATCCAATCTATGGCAAGAGTCTTTAAGTCAGAAGAAAAGAAATTGTCCATGCCTGTGGCTTTGATGTCCAGATTGAGCATGTAACTTTCAGGGAGCAGGGTGTAGGTGAAATCCATGTAGCCGTAACCGTTGGTGTTGAGGCGCATGATTACTGAGTTCGCTCCGTTGTTTATGGTTTCAAAGTAGAGTTTCCTGCTCTGTATGTTCTGGTTCTTGCCGTCAAGTTTGAAGTTGAGGCTAATCTCATCATTACTGAACAGAGTTACGTTCTGTCCCTGCTGGTCATTGTAACCGCTAAGTTGTGCAAAGCAGGGAGCAGCACCTTTTGACGAGATGCCTATTTTTACCAGACCGTTGTCAAGAACCGTGATCTTTTCTGAACCGTTCATGGCGGGGAACAGTGGTGACAGTGAGTCCTGCTGTGACATAATGCTGGCGGCGGTTGACTCTTGTGTCAACTGCGGATTCTCAACTTCAGATTTTGCCGCATTAAGTACCTGCTCATATTTCGCCTTGGCAGTTGCAGTTTTCTTCTGGTTGCTGTTGGACCATAACATCACCATGAATAAGATTGCGGTGATTGATAATAAGCCGATAAATGATCTTCTGTCCACTGTTTTTACTTATTGTTGGTTAACGGAGTGCGAAGGTACAAAAAAAACATATACTTGACATTGCAGATGTTATACATGCAAGCGGTTTTTATTGTATTTTTGCAGTTGACCACACGTGAAGACTTATGAAAAAACGTTTAGCGGTCATTGCATTGCTGCTATTGTCAATTACAACCATTGCACAGGAGGTCTCTGATTCTGTTCCTGAGATTCTCCGTGATTCTGTTTTTATATCTGATGAACTGAATGCCGGCCTGGATACCTTGCCGTATTATCCGAATGATGTCTGGGATATTTCTTTTGAGGATCTGTCAGACAATCCTCTTTATTATAAGTTGTTCATGCCTATAGTCCTGTATCGGTCTGCAGTGGCCGAGGCCATTACGCCCGAAGAGAATGACCGTCGTAATCCTGATGACGGACTTCTGCCTCTTGATTCCCTGCCTTCGGCAATCGACATGACTCTGGCCAGAATGATAGATGAGACTCTGGTACGGATATATCTGGAACATCCGGAACTGGTTACGATGACAGAGCAGGAACTTATGGGAGTGCCCGGCATTGTTCCTATTTCTGATAAGATGACAAGGGGAATAGAAGTTGGTACGCAACTGTCATCGGTACGCAATCCGGGAAAAGAGGATGCGTTGGATTTCAAGCGCAAGAAACCGCGTTATTGGAAAACTTTTGGAAATTTCCAGGGTAAATACACGCAGAGTTACTACTCTGACAACTGGTATAAGGGCGGTGAAAGTAACCATTCCATTTTGGGACAGATCAACATGGAGGCGAATTATGCCAAGAACAACACCTCACTTGACAACAAACTGGAACTTAAACTCGGTTTTTACACCACAGAGATAGACGGGGAAAGAAAAGTCAGGACAAATGACGACCTTATCCGTTTTACATCAAAGTATGGCCTCAAGGCGTTGAAAAACTGGTATTTCTCTTCACAGTTCCAGGGATATACCCAGTCTATGCCTGTGTATGATACCAAGGTTTCCACTAAACTGAAATCAAAGTTCTTTGCTCCGGCTTACGGTAACCTGTCAATAGGTATGGATTACAAGCCCAAGTTCAAAAAGAACAACATTAACCTGTCAGTGTTGCTGTCTCCTCTTTCTTATAACTGTCGCTACGTGAGCGTTGACAGCATTGCAACGAATTTCGGTATAGATAAAGGTGAGAACTTCAAGTACACAATCGGTTCGCGTTGTGATGCAAATATCAAATGGACATTCCTTGAGGACTTTACCTGGACATCAAAAGCCCAATTCTATTCCAGTTATGAAACAACGGAGTTCAACTGGGAGAACACAGTTGATTACAAACTTTCCAAATATCTGTCATTGCAGTTTTTCTGTCATTGGAGGTTTGATGACAGTGTGAACCGTAAACTTGACAAGGATGGTAATCTTATGGGATACGGCCAGTTCAAGGAGTTCTTGACCCTGAACTTTAACTATGCCTGGTGATTTGCTTTTCTTTCTTTGAGAATCTCAGAGCGACGCTTGAATGGGGAATCCGGCTCACGGGCCATATACCAGTACTCCATATGGTCTGTTATTGTGGGGAACAGTCTGGTAAGCACAAGCAGCAGTTTGCTGGTGAATGTGAGAGTGGCTCGTCTGGAACGTTTGCGTATATGATTCAGCATGATCTCTGCTACACGCTCTGAGGTCATCATTTTTCCTTCTTCACGAGGGGTCTCGCCCTGTTGGCTGCCGTCTGCCATGAGAGCAGTCTTTCTGATGTTTGATGACGTAAAGCCAGGAGCATATATCATTACATGCAGCCCGTCATACAGATGTTCTGAACGCAGTGTGTCCAGGAATCCGTTTATGGCGAATTTTGATGCGGAATAGCCTGTACGGCCCGGCAGACCTTTATATCCGGCAGTTGATATGACTCCGACTATCGAGCCTTTGTTTTCAAGGATGTAGGGCAAGGCATATTTGGTGCAATATACCGTTCCCCAGAAATTCACATCCATAAGGCGGCGTATAACGTTGAGATCCAGGTCTTTGAACATGGCACGCATTGAAATGCCGGCATTGTTTATCAGTATGTCTATGCGTCCGAACCTTTTCACGGTCTGCTCAATGAGATTCCGGCAGTCACTCTCTACGGAGACATCGGTTTTGACACTTATGACTTCGGCATATTGTGAAAGATTCTTGCAGATTTCATTGAGTTTGTCCTCAGATCTTGCAGCAAGTACCACCTTGGCCTTGTATTTGGCCAGCAATGTGGCGGTTGCAAGTCCTATTCCGGAACTCGCTCCGGTTACAATGGAAACTTTTCCTTCAAAATATTGTCTGTTGTTCATGTTGTGTCTTTGAAATATGTTGTAAAGGTAATGATATTTTATTTACTATGGCTTTTGCAGTTGTTTTCTGCGCCAAATTAATATAAAATTACCCGTTTTTGTGTAATTTCGCGCCTTGAAAAACAATTAACAATGACCGTAACACTATTATTGCACTGTCCCGACAGGCCGGGAATCATTGCAGACATAACCAATTTCATAACTGAGAACCGCGGTAATGTGGTTTATCTGGCGCAGTTTGTTGATCATGTAGAGAACGTTTTCAATATGCGTATAGAGTGGAATATTGACAACTTCCTTATTCCCAAGGATAAGATTTCCGATTACTTCGGCACCCTGTATGCAAAGAAATACGATATGAATTTCCGCCTCTACTACAGTGATACCAAACCGCGCATGGCCATATTCGTGTCAAAGATGTCACACTGCCTGTTTGACCTGCTGGCACGTTACAGCGCAGGTGAATGGAACGTGGATATTCCCCTTATTGTCAGCAACCATCCCGATATGAAGCATGTGGCTGATATGTTCGGCATACCTTATTACGTATATCCCATTACAAAAGAGAATAAGTTGGAGCAGGAGACTGCAATGATGGAACTCCTCAAAGAGAACAATATTGATTTTATTGTACTTGCCCGCTATATGCAGATTATAGGAGACCGTATGATTGCCGCTTATCCCAACAAGATAATCAATATACATCACTCGTTCCTGCCGGCTTTTGTGGGTGCCAAGCCTTATCAGGCCGCTTTTGACCGTGGTGTTAAGATTATCGGTGCCACCAGTCACTATGTGACTGCTGAACTTGATGCCGGTCCTATCATCTGTCAGGATGTGGTGCGTATCTCACACAAGGATATGCCAAAGGATCTGGTCAACAAGGGCAAGGATCTGGAGAAGATAGTTCTGTCACATGCTGTGCAGAAGCATATTGAACACAAGATTCTGGTGTACAAGAACAAAACGGTGGTTTTCAGTTGATTTTCAACTGAAAACCATTTTCCTTTTTTTATTTTGCTATTGCAAAAGCGCTTCGCTTAGCTCCCTCCGGTCGCGTTTGTCGCAAATGGACGCTCTTTCTTGAGCTCTTCAAGCTTAAACATTTCGTCACGATATTGGGCGGCCTCCATGAAGTCCATTCTGGAGGCTGCTTCATTCATCAGCCGGCGCGTGCGGGCAATGGCCTTGTCAAGTTGCTGCGGGGTCATGTAAGCCAAAACCGGATCCTGGGCCACAGACTTGATGCTATCCTCCATAACATACGGCTTAGGTTCTTCATCCTGTGCTCCCTGTACCAGAAGTGAGGTATTCAGAGCCTTTTCAATCTGTTTTGGTGTAATACCGTGTTCCTGATTGTAACGCATCTGTTTTTCGCGGCGACGGGTGGTCTCTGCAATGGTCAGGCGCATACTTTCAGTTATCTTGTCAGCGTACAGTATTACTTTGCCGTTGACGTTACGGGCGGCACGCCCGGCGGTCTGTGTGAGTGAACGGTGATCGCGCAGGAATCCCTCCTTGTCTGCATCGATTATCGCTACCAGCGATACTTCGGGCAGGTCCAGTCCTTCACGAAGCAGGTTCACGCCCACAAGCACGTCATAAAGGCCTTTGCGCAGGTCTGTCATTATCTGGATGCGCTCCAGAGTATCTACGTCACTGTGTATGTAGTTGCAGCGAACTCCGTTCTTGAGCAGGTAGTCATTGAGTTCTTCGGCCATACGCTTGGTAAGCGTGGTCACAAGCACACGTTCGTCACGTTCTGATCTGATGGCAATCTCCTCAAGCAGGTCGTCAATCTGGTTCTTGCTGGGACGCACCTCAATTTCAGGGTCAAGAAGTCCGGTGGGACGTATCACCTGATCAACTACGACTCCCTCACTTTCTGCAAGTTCATAATCGGCTGGAGTGGCGCTTACGTATATTGTCTGTCCGGTCAGTTCCTTGAACTCCTCAAACTTGAGGGGACGGTTGTCAAGCGCGGCAGGCAGACGGAATCCGTATTCAACAAGGTTGATCTTGCGTGCGCGGTCACCTCCGTACATGGCATGAAGTTGCGGAACGCTTACGTGACTCTCATCAATGACAGTCAGGTAGTCTTTTGGAAAGAAATCAAGCAGGCAGTATGGGCGGGAGCCGGCCTGACGGCCGTCAAAGTATCGGGAGTAGTTCTCTATGCCGCTGCAGTGGCCCAGTTCGCGGATCATCTCAATGTCATACTCCACACGCTCCTTGAGACGCTTTGCTTCAAGCGGTTTACCTATCTCCTGAAAGTATTCCACACGCTGCACCAGGTCATCCTGTATGGCGCGGATTGCCCGTTCCTGGCTCTCTTTTGTGGTCATGAACAGGTTGGCCGGGTAGATGCGGTAAAACTCATATGTATCCAGACGCTCACCTGTGAGTACATCAAACTCTTCAATTGAGTCTATCTCGTCATCCCAGAACTGAATGCGTACGGCGGTGTCATTATAGGCCAGGTTTATGTCAACGTTCTCACCCTTGACCCGGAAACAGCCTCGGCCCAGTTCTATGTCATTGCGTGTGTATAGGGAATCCACTAACTTGCGCAACAGTGCATTACGGTCTATGTGGTCTCCCTTGTGCAACTCTATTACGTTGTTGTAGAAATCGGCAGGATTGCCCATTCCGTATATGCATGAAACCGATGATACCACAATTACGTCATTGCGCCCGGATAACAGGGCCGATGTTGCCGACAGACGTAACTTGTCAATCTCATCGTTGATGGAGAGGTCTTTCTCTATGTAGGTATCTGTAGATGGAATGTAGGCCTCAGGCTGATAGTAATCATAGTAAGAGACGTAATACTCAACGGCGTTGTCGGGGAAAAAAGCCTTGAATTCACTGTACAACTGGGCGGCCAGCGTCTTGTTGTGGCTCAGGACCAGTGTCGGGCGGCCTATGTTCTTTATGACATTGGCTATGGTGAATGTTTTGCCGGAACCGGTCACGCCGAGCAGAGTCTGGGCACGTGCTCCACTCTGCAATCCTTCTGTGAGTTGCCGGATAGCCTGCGGCTGGTCGCCTGTAGGCTCAAATGGTGAGACAAGTTTGAAATCCATCTGGTTCGGTTAGAAAGTACAAAGGTACTGCATTTTTCATCAAGGACAAACATGCAGCCATTGTGACAATCGGTTTGTAAAGTAACTTATTATTTGTAAATTTGAGGTTCAAAATAATATACGACTATGACTGTAGAAGAGAGGGAACAGAAAGCGCGTGAACTGTTTGGTTCAGGATATAACTGCTGCCAGGCGGTGGCTATGACGTTTGCCGATGTGATAGGGTTGCCGGAGAGTGAGGTGGCTCGTCTTGCCAGCGGATTCGGCGGCGGAATGGGCCGCATGCGTGAAGTCTGTGGAACGGTATCGGCCATGACTATGGTTGCCGGTGCCATGATTCCGGCAAATGATGTCAGTGACAAGACTGCCAAGACTGCGAACTATGCTTTAGTACAGGATATGGCAGGTGAGTTCAGGCAGATGAACGGCAGCATAATATGCCGGGAACTGTTGGGATTAAGCAAACCTGAAGGTACTCCGGTGCCGTCGGACCGTACTCCGGAATACTATAAGAAACGTCCCTGCGGTGAACTGTGCGCTATTGCTGCGGGGATTATTGCGAGGAAATTAAATAAGTAAAAAGCAACGCCAACGTTAGAAATATGAGAAAACTGATCCTGACATTTGTTTTTGCTGCAGGCTTTATGTTGCCTGCTTCGGCATGTACCAATCTGATTGTGACAAAGGGAGCGTCAACCAATGGGTCGAACATGTGCACATACGCAGCAGACTCGCATCAGTTGTATGGCGCATTGCATTATACGCCTGCGGCAGATTATCCTGCAGGGTCATATAGGGAGATCAGAGACTGGGACAGCGGCAAACTGCTTGGTCGGATACCTCAGGCAGCTCATGTCTATTCCGTTATCGGAAATATGAACGAGCACCAGCTAGTCATAGGTGAGACCACCTATGGCGGTCGTGAGTTCATTGACTCGACTGCTATACTTGACTACGGCTCGCTGATATGTATCGCATTGGAACGCTGCAAGACTGCCCGTGAGGCTATACTGCTGATAGATAAACTTGTACAGGAGTATGGCTATGCTTCAGAGGGTGAGTCATTTACGTTATGTGATCCCAATGAGATATGGATAATGGATATAATCGGCAAGAATCCCAAGTTTGACAAGAAAGGGCGCAATGTGAACAAGGGTGCCGTATGGGTGGCAAAGCGTATTCCTGACGGTTATATTTCAGGCCATGCAAATCAGTCCCGTATAACGACAATTGATTTCAACGATCCTGAAAACTGTCTTTACTCCAAGGATGTAATAAGGCATGCCCGTGAGCAGGGTATATTCAGCGGCAAGGATGATGAGTTCAGTTTCTGTGATGTGTATAATCCGATAGATTTCGGCGGTGCGCGCGGATGTGAGGCACGCGTCTGGTCATACTTTAACAGATTTGCTGACGGAATGGATGAATATCTGGATTACGCAATGGGATATGATCTGAATAAACATATGCCGCTATATGTCAAGCCGAACAAAAAAATCTCAACAAAAGACTTGGCGGACATGATGCGCGACCACTATGAGGGAACACCTATGGATATGACCACCGATATAGGTGCGGGCGGCAGCCATCTGCCTTATCGCTGGCGCCCTATGGAGTTTGAGTATCAGGGTTGGGAGTATGTGAATGAGCGCGCCATAGCAACGCAGCAGACAGGATGGTGGTATGTGGCTCAGTCCCGTGCCGACAAAAAATACGGTATTTTCTGGTTTGGCGTTGATGATGCCGCCACTTCACCGCTCATGCCTTTCTTCAGTTGCACAAATAACGTACCGGAATGCCTCAGAGAGGGAAACGGATCGCTTATAGAATACTCTGAAACTTCAATGTACTGGATTGTGAGCCGTATAGCCCAGTTTGCATATCTGCGTTATGATAAGATAGGTGCAGAGGTTCGCGGAATCATTGATGAGTATGAAAATGAGATGATAAGGAGAGTTGATGAAGCGTATGAGCATGCATCGGGAATCAGCGGTGATGAGGCATCGGCCTATCTTACCGGTTTCTGTGTGGGAAACGCAGAATCGCTTTTTGCGCGGTGGCAGGACCTTGATAAATATCTGTTGGTAAAATATATTGACGGAAACATAAAACGTCAGAATGAGGACGGATCGTTTGTGACTAACGGTTATGACGACCATATTCCCGCATACCCCATTTGGGAGGACTATTCCGACAAGTGGAAGGAGAACGTGGTTCGTGACAACGGTGATGTCCTGCGCATACGTAAATAAGTAAATAATATTAAATAACTTGATACGGTTTGTTCTATTCAGTCAAAAAGAGTAATTTTGCAGGTTGAAAAATAACAGGATGAGCAAGACCGCTATTAAAATAGGCATATTGGCATTGGCTGCAGTTGTTTTGTCGGGTTGTTCAGGATATAACAAGATCCTTAAGGCATCAGACTATAACACCAAATACAGCCTGGCAAAAGCACAGTTTGCCGAAGGGCGTTTTACCACTTGCAGTTCAGTCCTGGAGGAATGTGTGGCATATCAGCGTGGTACAGCCCAGGCTGAGGAATCAATGTTCCTGCTGGCAACATGCTACTATAATTTGGGCGATTATCTGTCTGCTTCACAGTATTATATGGCTTGTTACAGGTCATTCCCGGGCAGCACATACTCTGAAAACTGTTTGTTCTGGTCAGGAAAGAGCCTGTTTCTGGATACCCCTGACCCCAGGTTGGATGCAACGAGCACAAGCAATGCCATTATGCAACTGCAGCGTTTTGTTGAGACCTATCCTGAGAGCAAGTTCCGTCCTGAGGCAGAGGATATGATCTACACCATGTACGACCGTCTTGTGGAGAAGGAAAAAAGTTCGGCAGAACTCTATTTCAATATGGGTAATTACATGGGAAACAATTACAGGTCCTGCATAATAGTTGCCCAGAATGCACTTAGGGATTATCCCTATACCAAGTATCGTGAGGATCTCTCCCTATTGGTCCTGAAGGCAAAATTCCAGATGGCGCAGGAGAGTGTGCTTGACAAGAGAGATGACCGTTATCGCGACGCTATTGATGAATATTACGCTTTCAAGAATGAATTTCCTGAAAGTTCACATATGAAAGAGGCCGACAGGATATTGCGTGTCTCAACCAAGAATTTAGGAAACAAGAATCAAATAATAGAAGAAGATTAACATGGATTTCAAGAAGACAAATGCTCCGACCAACACCGTAACCCGTGACCTGGTCGATTTTGTAAAGGACACAAACAACATTTACGAGAGTGTTGCAATCATGGGCAAGCGTGCCAATCAGATTTCCGTTGAGATGAAGGAAGAACTCAAATCAAAACTTGAGGAGTTCAGTTCAACGACAGACAATCTGGAGGAGATGTTTGAGAACAGGGAGCAGATTGAGATTTCACGCTACTACGAGCGTCTTCCAAAACCCACCCTTATTGCGGCTCAGGAGTTTGAGGAGGGTAAGATCTATTTCCGCAATCCCGCCAAGGAAAAAGATAATTTCTGATTCCTTCCGGTTTTGACACCGGGTATGTGATATGAAGATAGAATTCTACCTCCATCAGGTATGGCTGGCTCTCATCTGTGTACTGATGTTTGCCGGCCTTCTTCTTCCCATTGGCCAGTTGGTCAGTGCGGACGGAGCATCGGCTGAACTTACCAATTTCCGCCTTAATTTCATTGAGGGTGACAGCAGCAGTGCCATGTGGGCTCTTGGTGTAATAATGATTGTTATACTCGCAGTGGGAGTGTTTGAACTCCTGCTTTCAGGATTCCGCAATTTTGTGCTTCAGAAACGTTTGCTTGTTTTCATGATGCTGCTGACGGCGGGTTACTATATCATTTTTGTGATTTATGTATTGCTGCTCAAGGGCGATGCGTCCTTCGGTCCGTGTATAGGGGCATCATTCCCGCTTATAAGCCTTATCCTGGAGTATATGAGCATTCATGGAGTATCAAAGGCTGAGGCTGCAATCATTGCCCGTGCCAGCGGTTTCCGCCTGAGAGACTGATTTTGAGATTCTTTTTTCTATAGTTTTACCGTTCTGATGGGAGTAATGGGGGCCATTATGACCGAGGAACGGTGAAAGCAGGGGAAAAAGAGGCCAAAATCAGAATAGATTGAAAGAGTAGGTGGCGCGTACAGATATCGTGCTGTTTGCGCAACGGGCAAAATAGTCTTTCTTGGTTATGCCGTATATGTTGCCCAGTCCAAAATAATAGCGGCCTTCAATTCCGAAATTACCTGCACCGGTACGCATTTCAAGTCCGACACTTGCTGTGATTCCATAGTCAAGTTTGTTTTCTATATCCCTGCCATACTGATAGGTAACCTGATTCGGACGGTTGCTGACATCCCATGGATCCTTTCCGCCGTATATCTCTTTTTCGCCTAACAGATATCCTATCTGCGGCCCCAGATTTATGTGGCCCTGAAAACCTCTGAATTCACGCCCGAATCCTATGTGTGCCAGAAACGGTATCTCAACGTAGTTGAGTATGCGGGTATATTCATTGCCGGAACCGTCTTCAATCCGTTCTGTCCAGCCGCGACTGGCAAAGTTGCACTCAATCTGTGTGCCGCATATCAGGAAAAAGTATTTTTCAGAGATATGGCGTATGCTGACTCCGAATGTGGGGCCGAGACTTGTTTTCTGTTTGATTGAAGGTATAAAGGAGACACTGCTTGTGCCCATACCGCCGCTGAAGCCTATGGAAAGGTTATTGCGCGCATCACCTACCTGTGCTGTGGCGGTGACGGCTGCAAATGATATTGAAAGTATTATTGAGAGCAGGCGTTTCATCGGTCAAAATCTATTTTTTCAACCTTGTAGTCATTTGAAAAGTGAACAAGGAATACTTTGCGGTTTATGAAACCACCCCAGTTGTTGACTCTCTCGAATTTGAATCCCATCTGTACCGGATGGGTTTTCAGGGTTTCAAGGTGATTCTCAAAGTCCTTGCCGTAGATGGAAAGTCCTTTAAGGAAATAATAGCCTGTGTCATAGCCGTATGATGCATAACTGGGATAACTGACCATCATCTGGCGGCTGAACGCGCGACGGAATGCCGCATTGAACTCAACTGCTTCAGGGAGCATGTTGTTTGTGTAGAACCAACTGTAGAACCAGGTGTCAACCTCATACATCTCATCAAGGTGGTCTGATGCATAGTATTGGTATTGAGGATAGCCGAACAGGTGGGTCTCAATCTCAGGCGCTTTGTTGCGTGTTACCAGTTGCAATACGGGCAGCATGGTGTTGAGCGGTTCGCTGTTGGGCGTGTTTATTATGAATATATTCTGTTTGTCAGGTACCAGCGCATTCATAATCTCCTGATAGGCTGTGTCAACCATAATGGTGGTATATGGTATATTACGGTCTGTCAGCACTATTTTCAGTCCGTCTATAAAATCGTTTCTGCTATAGTCATCGGCATCAAGCAATATTACGTTGGGCTTTTTGAACTGCTTAAGGAAATGACTGTATATCTCCTGATGGAAATATGACTGCGGCGTATTGAGTTGGAATATGTAGGGGTTGTTATATACATCATCTACATTGGAGTTCAACGGGAGCGGAACCAGCGGAATCTGGTGGGCGGTTGACCACTGGGCTGCGGTGGTTATGTGGCTGGCATGCCTGGGGCCGAATATTATGTCAACATCATCAAGTTCACCGCTATCAAACAATGGCTTGAGAGATGTCTCTTCACCCTTTGAATCAATCACTTTCAGATTGACAGAGACTTTTTCATTTTTGAGTTTGTCAAGCGCCAGGAGCATTCCCTGGTAAAACTCTACCATTCTTTTCTGTTCAACCGAAGCGGAGTCTTCAAGTGACAGCGGAAGTATGAGAGCGGCATTGATGACATCGTCTTTTTTCTGTTCTACAACTTCAACCATCTGAAAGAGAGCATCGTCAGAGATTGACTCGATTCTTTCCTGAGCCTTTTGTTTTGCGTTCCTGAATGCCTCAAGTTCCTTTGCAGAGTAGGGGATCCTGACTGTCGCTCCTTTACGGAGTTTTGCACGCCGGTATTCGGGATTGGCTTCAAGGAACTCTTCTTGTGTGATTCCGTAGTTTTTGCAGATCCTGTAAATTGTTTCACGACGTTCCACTACATGCTCGGTCTTGTACTCCGGAATCTGTTGGGAGAGGGTCTCGACATCCTTGACGGTCTGTTTGGGAGCCAGATTGCCGGCAGCCTCAAGAGTGGACTGAAGGGGATCTTCATCAGATGTTGCGGGAATCACAATAACCTGACCTATTTTGAAGTTGTCGGCCGATAACCCTGGGTTCGCGTCACATATCTCCTTTACTGAAACACGGTTCTCAACTGACAGGCGATAAAGGGTCTCACCTTTCTGAATGGTATGGAAATGACCTGTGGCGGTTTGCTGCTTATTGGGAATGCGCAACTGTTCACCTACTTTGATTACGGTTTCACTTCCGGGATTGAGTTTGATTATATCGTTCTCTGTTACACCATACATTCTTGAAATGGAGTAGAGACCCTGTCCTTTTGTTACGGTGTGCAGAAAATATTCGGATTGTTGTGCGACTGCATTCAAGGCTGTTGCTGCCACGAGCAGTACCGTCACTATGATGTGTTTAAATCTGTTCATAATAACTGAATATAAATCGGATGCGAAGATACAAAAAAGCGTTCAGTCTCCGTTTATAATATCTATAACAATTATTCCGTCAAGGTTAGAATAACGGTCCGTGTAAATCAGACTTGCTTTGACGTGAAGATTATTTTGAGTACTTTTGCGTTTTGAAACGGACAGATATGAAAAAGCGTGTTGTCATAGGGCTTTTATTGGTTGCCGCAGCGGCCGTATTACCATGTTTCAAGGTGTCGGCTGATGTGCCTAATGTGCAGGTTAAGGTAATTCTGATATCCTTGTCAGGTGATTCTACCGTACTTTCACCTGATGATAAAGCACCGTCAGACCTGAACGTTCCGCTTCATGCGGTGTTTGTTTCAGAGTTGGTATCCAATGACGGCAAGGATTATGTGCTTTTCCCGCAATGGACGGTGACACGCAATTATTCTGACGGCGAGACATCGGTAACAAGTGACTATCTGAAACGTCAGGAAAGTACCACTGAGTATGATTTCACTGATTACGGTACGTTTATTGTGAATTATGAATGGTCATACAGGGAAAAGGATTCCCTTGAGACAATTCCCGGTAATGACGTGCAGTCAATGAAATTTACCATTGATGACTCTGAGGTACGCCTGTTCAACGCTTTCTCTCCAAATGGTGACGGAATAAACGATGTGTATAAGATTTATACCCGCTCCATTGTAAATATCAGGATTGCCATATTCAACCGCTGGGGCCAGACCATCAAGACTCTTTCAGGTGATATGAGTCAGGTTCTGCCGGCTGATGCCGATCAGGACAATGACGGAGGCTACACATTTGAAATATGGGATGGCACGTATAACGGTGAGATAGTGAATGACGGAGTCTATTTCATTAATGTGCAGGCTACAGGTGCCGGTGGCAAAACATTTGAAAGCAAGGGCGATATCAATGTCCTTAAAGGTCTGGGTGTCAAGTAATGGATAAATCAAAGATTGTTGTTACAGGTGCCAGGTCAAACAACCTGAAGAACATAGATGTTGAGATTCCGCATAAGTCACTTACCGTGGTGACAGGACTGAGCGGAAGCGGCAAATCATCATTGGCATTTGATACAATCTACGCTGAAGGTCAGAGACGTTACATAGAGACTTTTTCAGCATACGCACGCAACTTTCTGGGTAATCTGCAGCGTCCCGATGTGGACCGCATTACGGGATTAAGCCCTGTCATTTCAATAGAACAGAAGACCACCAACCGCAATCCGCGTTCAACCGTAGGTACTGTCACTGAGGTGTATGACTATCTGCGTCTGCTTTTTGCAAGGGCGGGAGAGGCCTTTTCTTATCTTTCAGGTGAGAAAATGGTCAAGTTCACAGAGGAGCAGATTGTGGAACTTGTGATGAATGAGTACAGCGGGCAGCGTATTTATGTGCTGGCCCCGTTGGTGCGCAACCGTAAGGGCCATTACAAGGAACTGTTTGAGAGCATACGACGCAAGGGTTATCTTAATGTCCGTGTCGATGGTGAACTGCGTGAGGTAAAGCCCGGAATGAAACTGGACCGCTACCGCAACCATGACATAGAGGTAGTTATTGAGAAACTCATTGTAAATGACAAATACAGACACCGCCTTGCTGACAGTGTTTCATTGGCCATGAAGCAGGGCGACGGTCTCATGATGATACTCTCTATGCCACAGGAGACCATTCCAGGCCGTCCTGAGCAAGGCGTGCTCCGCCATTACAGCAAACGCCTGATGTGTCCTGTAACGGGTCTTTCATACCATGATCCCGCTCCGCACAATTTCTCTTTTAACTCGCCGCAGGGATTCTGCCCCAAGTGTAAGGGCCTGGGATACATATCGGCTGTTGATGAGGAAAAAGTTTTGCCGGACCGTTCGCTGTCTGTACGGCAAGGTGCGATAGCGCCTCTTGGACCTTTCAAGAACACGCTTATATTCAGACAGATAACGGCTCTGCTAAACAAATATGACTTTACTCTGGATACTCCGATATCAGAGATGACCAATGATGTGATTGACGAGTTGCTCAACGGCAGTGACGAGCGCATCAAGGTACAGATAACCGGCATAAACAGTGAGGCCGATGCCGTATTCATGGAGTATGAAGGCGTGGTCAAGTACGTCCGTTCATTACAGCAGCAGACTGACCTCACTGCCGCCGAGCAGAAATGGGCTGACCAGTTTGCTGTAACGCGGGTATGCCCTGAGTGCGGCGGCGCGAGGCTTAATAAGGAGGCGCTTAATTTCAGGATTGACGGCAAGAATATTTTTGAGTTGGCGTCAATGGACATTCAGGACTTGTATGAATGGGCCTGCAATGTTGAGCCTCGTCTTAACGACCGCCAGCGTACCATAGCGACTGAGATTCTTAAAGAGATACGTACCCGTTTGCAGTTCATGCTTGACGTGGGCCTTGACTATCTGTCACTTAACCGCCCGGCAGAGTCTCTGTCAGGCGGAGAGGAGCAGAGAATACGTCTGGCCACACAGATAGGCTCCAAACTGGTAAATGTGCTATATATTCTTGACGAGCCGAGTATAGGGCTTCATCAGCGTGACAATGTGCGTCTGATAGATTCGCTCAAGCAGTTGCGTGACGGCGGCAATACCGTACTTGTGGTGGAACATGACCGCGATATGATGCTGGCTGCAGACTGGATAATAGACCTGGGTCCGCGTGCAGGGCGCAAGGGTGGTGAAGTGGTGTTCCAAGGTACTGCTGAACAACTGCTCAAGACAGATACCTTAACTGCCGGCTATCTGAACGGAAAACTTGATACAGCATCGGGCAAACTGTCTGAGCGACGTGCAGGAAACGGTCAAAGTATTGTGCTGCATGGTTGCCGTGGAAATAACCTTAAGAATATTGATGTGGAGTTCCCGCTGGGTAAACTTATATGTGTGACCGGTGTATCGGGCAGCGGCAAGTCAACCCTTGTCAATGAGACTCTGCAACCCATACTTTCACAAAAATTCTACCGTTCACTTAAGGAACCGCTTGAATATGACTCTGTTGACGGTATAGAATACATTGATAAGGTTGTTGATGTTGATCAGTCACCTATAGGCCGTTCACCGCGTTCCAACCCCGCCACATATACGGGAGTTTTCAGTGACATCCGCCAGTTGTTTGTGGAGTTGCCCGAGTCAAGGATTCGCGCATATAAGCCCGGCCGTTTTTCATTCAATGTATCGGGTGGCCGATGCGAGGCCTGCGGAGGCAATGGCTACAAGACCATTGAGATGAATTTCCTGCCTGATGTTATGGTGCCATGCGAGGTATGTCACGGCAAACGTTACAACCGCGAGACGCTTGAGGTTCGCTACAAGGGTAAATCCATAGCCGATGTGCTTGACATGACCATCAACATGGCTGTGGAGTTCTTTGAGAATGTGCCAACCATACTGAACAAGATCAAGGTGCTTCAGGATGTAGGCTTGGGCTATCTCAAACTTGGACAACCCTCTACCACCATATCGGGAGGTGAGAGCCAGCGTGTAAAATTGGCCACTGAACTTGCCAAACGTGATACCGGCAAGACACTTTATATTCTTGACGAACCTACTACAGGTCTGCATTTTGAGGATATCAGGGTACTTATGAGCGTACTGAACCGTTTGGTTGACAAAGGCAATACGGTCATAGTGATAGAGCACAATATGGATGTCATCAAGCAGGCTGACTGGGTTATCGATATAGGTCCTGAAGGAGGCCGTGGCGGTGGAATGATTGTAGCAGAGGGCACTCCTGAGCAGATTGCCGCATCAGGCAAGGGCTACACTTCACGTTTCCTTGCAGAGGAACTCACTCGCTTTTGACAACATCGGCGGGATTGGTGCGCATTATTGCGCGAACCTTCCAGAATATGGACAGGATTACAATCAGCGCAATTATTACGAGTACAACCGGAGCAATCCAGGTCAGGATTCTTTCTCCAAGCCAACCTCCATAGCAGAAAGCAACTACCGATGCATAGCCTATAATCCATGCTGTCACTACCATTATCCCGTATGGCTTGACAAACAGGTTGGCTATATCCCTGGCCTTGGCTCCGTTTATTTTACGTAGAGCAACCTCCTTGCGGCGGCGTGCGGTATCGGCGGTTATTGATGATGATATGCTCAGTACTATAAGCAGTATGCAGATAACAGCGGCTCCCAGGAAAATGAACATATACTGTTTGTTGTCATCATCTTCCCACTTAGGCAGTTCTTTCAGCCGTAAGGTTACGGATTCCGGGAGATAGCGGGTCAACACATCCTTTACAAGTTCCTCTGCTTGCGCCTTGCTTGTTCCGGGTACAAACTTGAGATAACATACCCTGTCCGCTTTGTCATTGGGTATGTAAGCGGTTCCCTGTCCTAATTCCTGGACCTGTTTGTATGTCCCGAAGTCTTTCTCATATACTCCGGCAACGCGATAAGATTTCCTTTTTTCAGGTGCAAATCCTGACGAAGTCAATCCTCCTGATATGATTAATTCCACATTGTCAGAGTAAACGCCGTCAGAAACCAACAGATTATAAATATCCTGTCCAAGATAAATGGCGTTTTCATCAGGTACCGTCCCGTTCTTTTCAAACGGGATATTGAAGAAACTGAAATAGTTGCCCGATGCTTCAATGGTACGGACTGTGTGTGAGTAATCATTGATATTGGCTATGTCAGTAAACAGTCCGCCATATTCCGAACAGCACATGTCCTCAACCTGTGCAATGGATTTCAGATCACTCAACAACTGGGATACAGGTACATATTCTTCAATAATTTTCCTGTCGTTCTTGAAATCAAGACAGAATGTACGTTTCTGCTCATCGCGTGGCATGGGATTGTATCTCCTTTCTGCAAACGCCAGTATGATAAGTGATATGCTCAGTCCAAATACCGCCACGGCAAGTTCTATGCAAATCAGTGCGTTACGGAAAATATGTCTCTCCTTGCGCGTTAAGGCCTCTTTGCCTGTTATCGCTTTCAGATTCAAACGTGTAGCAATGATAATCACAATGCCGGTTATAAGCATCAGCCCGACAAATGTTATCAGTTCCACCCGTGCTACGCTTTCAAAATAGAACCTGTGTACAGGCTTAAAGTCAACATTGTTGTTGAGCAAATCAATGGCAAAATATGATCCATACAAAGCCAGTCCGAGTGAAAGTACAAGCATAATCGTGGCCTCAATCATCTGCATCCATGAAATGCTGCCACGGCTTGCACCTATGCAGTAACGCAACAGGGTGCCGCGTCTGTTTGCATCAAGTGTCATGACCAGCCGTTTAAGGAAACAGATCATTCCCACTATCAGCACAAGCATGAATACCAGCATGATTTCCACGTCGTCATGTTTGAGTTTCAGATATGTGTTCTGGAGTTCAAGATACGGGTGGACATTTTTGCCCTGCGGATCAAACATGTTGCTGTAATGGTAACTTCTCTGTTTGAGCAACCCGTTGATGGCATCCACGTCGGCATCGGGCGAAAGAACTGCATAGGGTATTGCGACGGCGTCATTCTCAGGATGCGCGCTGGCAATATACATATAGATATCCACCTTGTCCTGTGCACTCCATGTATCATCCTTAACCACGTTGACAACCCTGTATGTCTCACTGACCGGAGTGCCTGAATCAAGAATGGGCATGACCTCAAGTGAATGTATATCACCCTTGAAATTTATTTTATTAAGAAGGTATTCTGAGACGATGATCTCATAAGGGTTTGAAGGATAACTGTCACCATACAGAAGAGTGAGGTTCTTATATCTGAAATATGAGGGTGATACCATTGCCTCTGCCCTCCTGAGTGTTGTACTATATACAGGGTATTTGTAGCCATCGGCTGAATCAAATGAATAACCTATCAAATCATTAGTAAAGCCATTGGAATGATTCTGATTTCCTCCTGAACTGAAGATGAAATCCTGAATGCCGGGAGCGTCAAACAGTTCGTAAACCTTTTCAGCACTTAATGAGGGATAGACAACCCTATCTGTTGAATCCTTGAAAACGCAATTGTATGTGCGCTCCGTTTCCGGCAGGCGGTTGTAATAATAGCGGTCACGTGTAAAGAACAGTATTGCAAACAATGATATACCCACTGCAAGGCAGATTACCGTAATAAGGTTGAACACCCATTCGTTCCTGAGATTCCTAAGAGCAATCTTAATGTAATGCTGAAACATATTAAGGACTTTTTTTGATTTTGCTTTCGGCTCAAAATTATTCCATCCTCAACCTATATTCCAAGAAAAAAAAGCAAAATCGCACATTTTCTGCCAATAGTGTCCAATTTTTAGACACTCTCCCCATTCGCAGGAGCCGTACTGTTTCGTTTTTAGAGCATCAGCGTAGGGCGTAAAGCGTAGAGCCCCGGAGACCCCGTAAAAAACGGCGCCTGTCCGACGACGAATAGACACCGCCGGTGGCTATGATGGAGGAGTTCGCCGTTTAGGGTCTGGAGAGGGGCGGAGTCGCCATGGAGCGTTCGGCTCCCATAAAGGGATAGTACGGCGGAGTAGCCCGGAGGTTCTGCTCTAAAAACGGAACAGTACGGCGGAGCTTATCTTAATTTGTTGGACTCAAAGTGCCCCCGAATGGCCCCGAAATAATATATAACCCCAAAGAGATTGACAATCCATGATGCCCAGAACGCACTGTGATACCCCATGAATTCCGCACATAGCCCGCCAATGAGTACGCCCAAACCTACACCGGCATCCCATGAGGTAAGGATAGAGGAGTTCGCGGTTCCGCGCTGCGAGTGTTCAGCCAGGTTGATGAACATGGTCTGGAAAGCCGGGTACATGTGTCCGTTGCCAAGACCGATTATAAGTGCGGCTCCGTAATACCCGACAGGGTTGTGCAGGGCTGCAAAAAGAAAATAGCCCACCAGTGATACGCACATGCCCATAGAGGCGTTTCGTGACACCTTGCCGTCACGCAGATAACGTGCCCCGGTAAGCCGTGAAAGAATGAGACCTATGGCGCAAAGCCCAAAGAAAAGCCCGGTTCCGCCGGTGATACCAAGTTCCTCCTTGCCGTATATGGCCACGTAGGTGGATAAAATGCCGTAACTGAAAGCAAAACAGGCAATTCCGATAGCCTCACGCCAGCCATGAAGCAGAAAGAACCGGTCAAATGAGAGAACTTTCTTTTCAGGTACAAAGTCACGTTTTGGAATGCGTATTGAAAGTTCCAACAGCAGGCCGATAAACGATGCTCCAAGTGAAACCCAGAACAGAGCCTTGTAGTTGCCATAGAATGCTTCAAGAAGTACAATGGCAAGTGCCGGTCCCAAAGCCATAGCCAGGTTGTTGCTGAGACCGTAATATCCGATGGCCTCGCCGCGGCGTGAAGACGGAACCACATCAATGGCAACCGTACTTGCGGCTACGGTGGTAGCGCCGAAGGGTGCTCCGTGTATGGTACGGAATATGGCAAAAGCGGCTAATGAGCCGGCGGCCAGATATCCTGCAAAAATACCGAAGAACAGCAGACCGCATATCACCAGCACGGTCTTGCGCGGAAAACTGTCAACCATATAACCGCTGAACGGTCTTATGAGCAGCGCCATTATGCTATATCCGGTCAGAACCATACCAATGGTATCCTTGGTGGCACCGAATGTTTCACTAAGATAGAGCGGAAGCAGTGGAACAATCAGCATAAAAGAGAAATGGACCAGAAAATTCACGGTCCATATCTTAATGTAGTTAGCGTTCCAGAGTTTTTCCTGACTCATAGGACTCAATCAACAGTTTGACATATCTGCTGCATGAGGTGGGCTGTCTCCAAGGCATCCTTGGAGTAATAGGTGGCACCTATGGCCGATGCAATATCGGGCGTCATTACGGCTCCGCCCACGATGATAGGACAGGTTATGCCATTGGCACGCAGGTGCTCAATGGTCTCCTTCATGGAGTCAACGGTGGTGGTCATAAGGGCACTCAGACCAACGGCATTGGGATGCTCGTTCAGGGCAGCCTCAAGGACAGTCTCTTTAGGTACGTCCTTGCCAAGGTCTGTCACGCTGAAACCGTGACTCTGTACAACCACCTTGACAATATTCTTGCCAATATCGTGTACATCGCCCTTTACGGTAGCAATGACAAGATGTCCTTTGGCGGTCTCCTCGGAACCTGTCTGCGTGAACTGCTCCGTGATTACGGCAAATGCCAGTTTTGCAGCCTCGGCAGAACGTATAAGTTGCGGCATGAACACCTCATTGCGGGCAAAACGTGCACCTACATCACCCAGAGCCGGTATGAGAACCTCATTGATGATGCGGTCCTTGCCCATTTCCGGCATTTCACGCTCCAAACACTCCTTTACACGGTCTTTAAGACCTTGCGATACGGCGTTGAAGAGGTTGTCAACGGTTTGTTCCTCTGATGCCTGAGTGTTGAAGTATATGAATCCTGAGCAACCGGGATCATTGCCTGTAAGTGCCATTGATGCACGCACGGTGGCAACGGTATCATGATCCAACGGATTCATGATAGGCATGTCAAGACCTCCCATAAATGCCATAGCCAGGAAGTTGCGGTTAAGTGTGCCGCGTTCCGGCAGACCGAATGATACGTTTGAAAGGCCTACGGTTGTCAATACCCCCAGTTCCTTAAGCGCTGTAAGGGTGTTGATGGTTATCTTGGCGTACTGCTGGTTTGATGAGATGGCCATAACCAGTCCGTCAAATACAAGCAGACGGCGGTCGATACCCATGCTCTCTGCACGTCTGATAATATTTTTGGCAATATCTATGCGGGCCTCGGTGGTCTCAGGTACTCCGCGCTCATCAAGAGGCAGAGTTACAGAGGGTGCCTGATAACGGGCTATGATGGGCAGCAGGCGTGACATGGACTCTTCGGCTCCGTTCACGGAGTTGATCATAGGCACACCGTTATACAGACGTATTGCTGCCTGGATGGCCTCGGGATTAGAGGAGTCAAGTTGAAGCGGCAGGTCACACACCTCCTGTACCTTGCGTACAGCCTGGCAGAGAAGTGACTTTTCATCAGAATTGGGCACACCGCAGTTCAGGTCAAGAAAATCTGCT
This sequence comes from Bacteroidaceae bacterium, assembly GCA_017551925.1. Classification (GTDB taxonomy): domain Bacteria; phylum Bacteroidota; class Bacteroidia; order Bacteroidales; family Bacteroidaceae; genus Colenecus. The sequence continues at coordinate 39,754 of JAFZKA010000063.1, forward strand.
CCGGCATCCTTCTGGGCCAGTGCCTCATGCTGCAGGTACTCAAAGTTGCCTTCTGCAAGTGCTGCCTTGAGTTTTTTCTTGCCTGTGGGGTTGAGGCGCTCGCCGCAAATGAGACCCTTCTCAAGGCGGAGCAGTATTGTCGATGAACAGATATATGTGCCGTCAGGCTTTGAAACCTCAGGTGCGGGTTGTCCCTTATAGACCGATATGGCCTTGATGGTTGACGGTGATGAACCGCAGCATCCTCCTATGATGTCGGCACCGGCCGCAATAAGGTCCTTGGCGGCAGCGGCAAACTGCTCATCGGTCCAGTTATATACCACCTCGCCGTTACGCATCTCAGGCAGACCCTTGTTGGGCTGTGCCAGGATGGGGCAGTTGGCAAACGGTTTCATGCGGCGTACTACTTCAATCACGCCGGCAGGGTTTGTGGAGCAGTTTACTCCAAGCGCATCGACACCGAGTGATGAGAGAGTCAGTGCAACAATCTCAGGTGTGGAACCGGTGAGCGTGCGGGACTGCTCATCAAATGTCATGGTGGCAAAGATCGGTTTGCTGCAGACATCACGTATGGCAAGAATCGCGGCACGCAGTTCATACAGGTCGCTGAATGTTTCCAAAAGGAAACCGTCAACGCGGTCAGCGGTATATTCGGCCACCTGACGGAAATTATCATATGCCTGCTCAAAGGTAAATGGCCCTACGGGTTCCATGAGTTGGCCCGATGTTGAGACATCAAACATCACCATCGCTTTGTTTCCAACGGCTGTGCGGGCATTGCTGATGGCAGCATCGGCTATCTCCTGCCATGTATATTCGGGATTCTGCCACTTGGCGGGATTCAGTTCAAATGAGTTGCAGGTAATGTATTGTGCTCCGGCCTCCAGGTAGTCAGTGTGCATTTTCTGCACCCGGGCCGGGTTGGTAAGGTTGAGCACGGCAACACCGTTGTGCTTGGGCTTGCCTTCATCACCGGGTTCATGGGGATGTGCATCGGCAAGCACAGTACCCTGCGCTCCGTCAAATATCTGTATTTTGTCTATTATCATTTGTCTATTCTGTGCTTATTTGAAGAAATCCGATGCAACATAACTGATGTTATCCATAAGTTTGCTGATGAATTCGCTCTTGTTCATGGAATAGATGTGTATGCCGTCAACGTCATTGGCCATAAGGTCCAAAATCTGATAACTGGTAAAGATGAGTCCTATCTCCTCAATGGCAGCCTTGTCATCCTTATAGCGGTCAAACTGGTTGAGCAGTTTGAGAGGAACCTTGCAACCGCTCATCTGTATCATGCGGCTGAGTTGGTTGTAGTTGGTTACAGGCATGATACCCGGAATAATGGGTACGGTGATGCCTGCCTTGCGTGCCTTGAGCAGGAAATGATAGAACACCTCATTGTCAAAGAACAACTGGCTGTCAAAGAACTCCATTCCGGCATCCTGTTTTACCTTAAGGAATTCAATGTCAGAGGCTATGGTCTCAGCCTCGGGGTGTTTCTCAGGATAGCATGCTCCTGCCATTCCGAACTTACCGTTATATTTGGCTTTTATATATGATGCAAGATCACTGGCATGTTTGAAATCGGAGAAAATGGGGGCGGTAGTATCCTTGGGTATATCACCGCGCAGCGTTAGTATGTTCTCTACGCCGTATGAACTGAGTTCATCGCATACGCTGTCAACCTTTTCACGGGTGGATGCCACGCAGGTGAGGTGGGCCAAGGGCTGTGCATCGGTGTTCTCCTTGATGGTCTTGGCTATCATGGCGCTGTTGGTCAGGGTGTTGCCCAGCGCCCCGTAGGTGACGCTCATATAGTCGGGCTTATAACTTGCCAACTTCTTGATAGTCTTGTCAATGAGAGTAAATGTATCTTCCTCTCTCTTGGGAGGAAAAATCTCAAACGATAAAGTCTTCTTCTTGGCCAGAATCTCTGAAATCTTCATTCTTTCCTGTCATAGTTAAGGGACAGGCTGGGGGTACCGGTCCGTGGGTTCAACAAAATACTTTTTTCTGGTCGGGTGCAAAGGTAACACATTTTTTATTTGTTGAGGTATCTTTCTGCTTCCATTGCAGCCTTGCATCCGCTTGCGGCGGCGCAGATAGCCTGACGGTAGGTGGGGTCAGCCACGTCGCCAGCGGCAAACACACCGGGTACGTTAGTGAGCGGACGCGCTCCGTCAGTCTTGATATAGCCGTTTTCATCGGTCTCTATCCAGGGCTTGAACACATCTGAATTGGGCTTGTGTCCGATGGCCAGGAAGAACCCGTCTATCTCACGCTCGTAATGCTCTTCTGTGGGCAGGCCCAGGTCCTTGACCAGTCTGATTCCCTGTACCTTGTTCTCACCGGTAAGACCCTCTGTATTATGACCGAACAGAACCTCAATCTTGGGGTTCTCAAGCACACGTTTCTGCATAATATCGCTGGCGCGAAGGTAGTTCTTGCGTACAATCAGATAGACTTTCTGAGCCAGTGTAGCCAGATATGAAGCCTCTTCACATGCGGTATCACCGCCGCCGACTACGGCCACAACCTTCTTGCGGAAGAAAAATCCGTCACAGGTGGCGCAGGCGCTTACTCCGCGTCCGGCGTATTTCTTTTCATCTTCAAGTCCCAGATATTTGGCCGATGCACCGGTTGAGATTATTACTGTGTCAGCCTGCAACTGCGTGCCGTCATCAATTGTGACGGTGTAGGGGGCTGCGCTGAAATCAACAGCGGTGACAATGCCCATGCGTATATCGGCACCGAATCTCTGTGCCTGGGCACGCATATCCTCCATCATGTCATAGCCGCTTACTCCCTGCGGATAGCCGGGGAAGTTCTCGACGACGGTGGTGGTTATGAGTTGGCCGCCTGACTGCGGTCCTTCATATAGCACGGGGTTCAGGTTGGCGCGTGACGCATAGATTGATGCGGTGAATCCGGCAGGTCCGGATCCGATGATAAGGCATTTTACTCTTTCCATATATATTGTTTTTTACCTCAAATCAATAATCTCGGCATCCTTGTAGTCCTTGACGGGACATGTGAACACCTTGTTGTCAAATTTCTGTTCAGGATTGTAATCCTTGACCGTAACGGTTGCCGATATGTTTCCCAGTTCCTGTGCAAAAACCACGTTAATGCTCTTTAGAACGTAGGTCTTTGGGTCAACTTTAACGGATACGGTACGTATTCCTTCAACACTGCGCTCGCTGTTTGATGCGGACAGAACAAACGTGTCGGTGCCGTTTCCGCTTACGCTGAATCCCTGATGTTTGCTGAGCAGGCTGATTATGTCATAACGTGCTTTCTCTTCAGGTGTGGGTTCCGTTATGTAAATCTCTTCAATCCCGTCACCGAAATCATTTCCCCGCCACAGAGTCTTACCGTCAAACCACATAAGGTTGTCATCCTCCTCAACATAGAAACTGTTGCCTGACATCTTAAGCACAAGATCAATCCTGTCAGTATTGTCATCATTCTTTATCTCAGCATCAAGTGACATGGATATGCCACCGTCTTTCTCCAGTTTGGAGACGGTTTTTTTGAGCAGTTTCTCTGCGCTGTTCTGGGCCGATAGCGTTACGGTCCAGATTAATGACAATATGATAAGCAGATATTTGCGCATCGTTTACTGAATGTTGTAGGTTTCAAGTATCCGGTCCAGTTGGGTGTCATCCATGACAAGTACCGGACGCGGTTTGCTGCCATCGGCCTTGCCGACAACGCCTGTAGCCTCAAGTTGGTCCATGAGTCGGCCGGCACGGTTGTAACCGATGGCGAACTTGCGCTGAATGAGTGATGTCGAACCGGACTGGCTGGCTACTATCAGGCGGGCGGCCTCGGCGAACAACGGGTCAAACTTGCCCATCTCGACACCTCCCTCAACAGGTCCGCCCTCATTTTCGTCAACATACTCGGGCAGCGGATAGGCCTCTGTATATCCCTGCTGACGGCTTATGTACTGACAGATGGCATTGACCTCAGGGGTATCAACGAATGCGCACTGCACACGTACCGGATCGCTGCCTGACAGGAACAGCAGGTCACCGCGTCCTATCAGCTGGTTGGCGCCCGGACGGTCCAGAATGGTGCGGGAGTCAATCATTGAACTGACGCGGAATGCCATACGGGCCGGGAAGTTGGCCTTGATGGTGCCGGTAATGATGTTCGTGGTGGGTCGCTGTGTGGCTATTATCATGTGGATACCCACGGCGCGTGCCTTCTGGGCGATACGTGCTATCGGCATCTCTATGTCCTTGCCTGCGGTCATGATAAGGTCACCGAACTCATCAATTACAACTACAATGTAGGGTAGGTAACGGTGTCCCTTTTCCGGGTTCAGACGGCGGTCCTTGAACATGCTGTTGTACTCCATGACGGAGCGTACGTTCGCATCCTTGAGCAGTTCGTAACGGCTGTCCATCTCTATGCAGAGTGACTTGAGCGTATGTATGACCTTTGTGGTATCGGTTATGATGGCCTCCGAGTCATCAACATCGGGCATCTTGGCCAGGAAATGCTTGATTATGGGTGCATAGATGCTGAACTCAACCATCTTGGGGTCAACCATGACAAGTTTCAGTTCTGCCGGATGTTTCTTGTAGAGAAGTGACGTTATCACGGCGTTCAGACCTACAGACTTACCCTGACCGGTAGCACCGGCAACGAGCAGGTGCGGCATCTTGGCCAGGTCAAACATGAACACCTCATTGGTAATGGTTCGGCCCAATGCAACAGGCAGTTCCATCTTGCACTCGGCAAATTTCCTGCTGTTGAGTATGGACTCCATTGATACCATGACGGGTTTTGCGTTAGGAACCTCAATACCTATGGTGCCCTTGCCCGGAATAGGTGCGATGATACGTATTCCTAAAGCCGCAAGACTCAAGGCTATGTCGGCCTCAAGGTTGCGTATCTTGGATATGCGAACACCGGCGGCGGGGGTTATCTCATATAGCGTTATTGTGGGACCAACGGTGGCGTTGATTGTGTCAATTTCAATGCCAAAGTCTCTTAATACCTGAATTATGCGGTTCTTGTTGGCTTCCTGTTCGTTTTTGTCAATAGCGGGAGCGTCATTGTCATAATGCTTGAGCAGATCCAGGGTGGGGAACTTGTAGTGTGAAAGGTCCAACCTGGGATCATAGGGCTCCTGAATCTTGCCTTCGGCTTTCTCACCCTCCTGTGCTGCAGTTATGGTCATAGTGATTTCCTCAGCAGGTTTATCGGGCTTTTCCTTGACAGAGGGTTTGACCGGTTCCTTTATCTCTTCAGGTTGGTTGTCAGGAACAGCAAAATCCGCTTTTGCGGCATAAGGATTGTCATCGGCATCATCGGTCTGCGGAGTGAAAGAGTCTGTTTCATAGGCAGCCGGGGTATCTTTTTCATCTGTGCCGGTCTTTGCATTCCTTTCATGCCGGCGTATGCTGCGTTTCATGCGGTTAGCACCGTCACGGATAAGTTCAATTGTCTGACGTGTCAGATAAACGCAGTACAGCAACATGGTGAGCGCGAGCAGCAGAAGAAGCCCCGGAATTCCTATGTAACTGCGCAGGAAATTCGTAGCGTTCATTCCGTGGCATCCGCCCGGTATGATGAAAGAGTTCTGCATTACGGCCGACAGGATCAACTGCAGGAATACAGATGTCCAAATCATAAGAAACGCACAACTGATAAACCATTTCAACAGTCTGAAGTGGGTGATACGCATCATGTTAAGGCCGCAGACCGTCAGAAAAACAGGAATGAGCACTGATGAAAAACCGAACCATCCGTTCACGATGAACTCCGATGCCCGTGCACCCAGTATGCCGGTGCTGTTTTCAATCTCTGAAGCGCCGTTCATGACAGCACTCTGGTCGGTGCCTCCGTTGAACAGGAATGAAATATAGGCCACCAGAAAGAAAATGGCGGCAATTGTCACTACTGCTCCGCTCGTAAAAAGAAATGTTTCATTGCGGAATGTATCTGATATGTTTGTCAGACTGAATTTCCTTTCAGGTTTCTGAGTACCTGTGCGAGGTTTTGTATCTTTTTTTGTTATGCCCATAATGCCAAAAAAGCCCTGTTTGTGCTTAATCTGCAAAGGTAGTAACTATTTGTGATAATAAAAAATCAAAAATAGGGCAGTCTTATCGGCGATTTGTGAGTAATTTTGCACTCTGTAACGCAATGATATGGGAAAACAGACGGCTTTTGAAAAGAACACGGTTGAATTCGTGACGGTTGCGGCTGAGTATTGCGCCTTTCTGGAACAGGTCTATGACAAGGAACCTTCAAGGGTGGTTGATATACTCTGCAAGTTGCTGCCATTGGTTTATCTCAAGGCTTCAATGCTTGCAGAGAATGAACCTGAAGGCCTTTATCTTGAAGAGTTCGTAACTGAGCCGGATTATGATGCCATAAGACAGATGCTCAGTGAAAAGTTCGGTGAGAACGATGATTATCTTGAGGTTTTTGTGGAGGATATGAAATACAGCGATACTCCTGTACGCAGGTGTATATCCGAAGACCTGGCTGATATATATCAGGCACTCAAGAATTTTGTCCATTCCTACCAGGGTGGTCTGGATGAGGTCATGGAAGAGTCTGTGGCCGTATGTGCAGAGGGGTTCCGGACCTATTGGGGACAGACTCTGACAAATACCCTGCGTGCTGTCCACAATGTCAGATACAATTTAGATCAGAATCTTGACGATTCATCACTTTATGATTGAAATACCCAACAAGATAGACAAATCTGAACTGGCCGACAAGCCGAGAGTGGTTTTTGAAGGCATAATAGAGGAGATTGATACTGAGGAAAAGGCTCAGAAGGCCATTGAAATTCTCCGTACACATAAAGTTGTAGGCTTTGATACTGAAACACGTCCGTCATTCACTAAAGGGCTGGGGCATAAGATTGCCTTGCTGCAACTTTCAACAAATGATATGGCATATCTGTTCCGTCTCAACAAAATGGGTATTCCTGATTGCGTGGCCGATTTCCTTTCAGATGCTGGTATTATAAAGGTGGGGCTTTCAGTAAAGGATGATTTCAATTCCCTTGCCAGCCGCCGTGAGTTGAAGCCTGCCGGTTTTGTTGAATTGCAGGAGTTGTGCGGAAGTATCGGCATTGAAGAAAAAGGATTACAAAAGATGTATGGCCTGCTGTTCGGTGAGCGTATTTCCAAGAACCAGCAACTGAGCAACTGGGAGATAGAGAGTCTTACCGAGAGCCAGAGACAGTATGCAGCGGTTGATGCGTGGGCTTGCCTTAAGATATATCATTATGTCATGGAACTCAAGAAATCAGGCGAATACGTATTAATAAGGAAATATGCAGAAGAGAGTAATACTGAAAAAGGGTAAAGAGGAGTCGCTCCGCCGTTTCCATCCCTGGATTTTCTCAGGTGCCATAGCAGATATCGAGGGCTCACCCGAGGAGGGCGATGTTGTTGAGGTATATACCCGTGAAGGTGAATGGATTGCCGTGGGACATATACAGGTTGGCAGCATTGCCGTACGGGTGCTTTCTTTCAAAAAGGAACCTATAGACCATGCTTTCTGGCTGAAAAGACTCTCTGTCGCTTTTGAACTGCGCCGTACACTTGGTCTTACAGACCGCAAGGACCATAATATATATCGTCTTGTACACGGTGAAGGTGACAATCTGCCGGGATTGGTAATAGACATCTATGGCCGCACGGCTGTAATGCAGGCTCATTCTGTTGGTATGCATTGTGACCGCGAGACCATAGCCGAGGCTCTGCGTGAGGTTATGGGCAGTTCCATAAGCGGTATATACTATAAGTCAGAGACTACGCTTCCGTTCAAGGCCGATATTGACCGCGGTAACGGATATATATGGGGAGGTCCTTCTGATGACACTCCGCTTGAATACGGAATGAAGATGCCTGTTGACTGGATCAATGGCCAAAAGACAGGTCTTTTTATTGACCAGCGTGAGAACAGGGCGCTTCTTGAAAGGTACGCCAAAGGACGCAATGTGCTGAATATGTTCTGCTATACGGGCGGATTCTCACTGGCAGCCCTGAGAGGTGGTGCCAAACTGGTGCATTCCGTTGACAGTTCCGCACGTGCCATAGAACTGACATCGGGAGGCGTAAAGGACAATTTTCCGGGTGATGACCGTCACGCGGCATTTGCTGAGGATGCGTTTAAGTTCCTGGACCGCATGGAACCCATCTATGACCTTATAATATTGGATCCTCCGGCCTTTGCTAAGCATAAGGATGCTCTTAAACATGCCCTTATAGGCTATCGCCGCCTTAATCAGAAGGCATTTGAAAAGATACAGCCGGGAGGCATTCTTTTTACATTCTCCTGTTCACAGGTGGTAACCAAGGACCAGTTCCGTATGGCGGTCTTTACCGCAGCAGCCCAGGCCGGACGTAGTGTAAAGATTCTGTATCAGTTACATCAGCCGGCTGATCATCCAATCAATATATTCCATCCGGAGGGAGAGTATCTGAAAGGTCTTGTGCTCTCAGTGGAATGATGTGAAAAAATGTTAAATGACAAGATTTTTATTCTGAATAAGGATTGTATATAATTTAATTACATATCTTTGCTACGTGTTTTTCATGGTATTAGATTTAATTTGAAACCGAGTTGTCGCGAGACAACTCGGTTTCTACGTTTCAAGAAACGTTGAAACCGAAAAACCTTTTCAACTAATTCATTCTTTCTAATATCCCTTTTTAGTATTTTTGCATGAGTATGGAGAAGAATTCCAAGATAGAGTTGGAGGTGGGCGAAATTCTGAACAGGTTGCCATCGGATTTCGCACTTGTAACGCTGCTCCGCGAAAAGGGCGGTACACGTTGCCTGCCGGTTCTTGTAGGGCCGCTTGAGGCTCAGGCCATAGCCATCAGCCTGTATAATCACAAGATGCCCCGTCCGGGTATTTATGACCTTTATCTGAAAACACTCAAATCATTTGACGGATCTCTTGTTGAGGTTGATATCTATAGAATCAAGGGCGGTATTTTCTACTCGCATCTTTATATAGAACGTGACGGTAACGTTACGTATGTTGACAGCCGGACATCGGATGCGCTCGCTCTTGCGGTACGTACCGGTGTGCCGATATATATTGAGGAGGAACTGCTGGAGCGTAACTGTGTGCGTCTGGAATCAAACGGGGCGTATTCGCTGCCTATTGCTACGGCCAGTACCAAAGTTCTTAAGGAGGCTATGGCTCAGGCTGTTGCCAATGAGAACTATGAGTTTGCGGCAAGACTCAGAGATGAGATAAACAGCCGCAGTCATGGTGATGAAACTGATTCTGACCTTATCTGACCCGATATGTGGTTATTCTATTGCCCGGACATAAAGACTGATATGGAACTGCCTCAGGAGGAGGCCGGCCATTGTTTGCGTGTACTGCGTATGAAAGAGGGTGACGCCCTGCGTATTGCAGACGGAAAGGGGACTTTCTACAATGCGGTGATAAGTGCCGTACAGGGTAAAAGGTGTATGGTCCATATTGAAAGCGAGGAACGGCAGGAGCCCTTATGGAATGGACATCTGCATATCGCAATGGCTCCCACCAAACTTATGGACCGCAATGAATGGTTTGTTGAAAAGGCGGTAGAGATTGGTGTTGATGAAATTACGTTCATCAGGACAGATCATTCAGAGCGTGATGTGATCAAGATGGAACGCATTGAGAAGATAGCTGTATCGGCCATGAAACAGTCTCAGAAGGCTACGCTTCCGGTTCTGAACGGAATGACGGGTTTTCGCAGTTTTGTTGAACGGGGTTTTGATGGTGACAGGTTTATCGCTCACTGTGAGCCGGGCAGCAAGGTGCTCTTGCAGGACGCTGTTGTTCCGGGGCATGATACTCTGGTGCTTATAGGGCCTGAAGGTGATTTCAGTCCGTCAGAAATAGAGATGGCTCTGAAAGCGGGCTTCAAACCGATTTCGCTCGGTCCTTCACGTTTACGTACAGAGACGGCTGCACTTGTGGCGGTGCATATAATGAATCTGGCAGGACAGAAAAGTTGATGAGGTATTTCGCTGACATAGAGTTTGACGGTACGGCATATAGCGGATGGCAGATTCAGCCGCATTCTCCATCGGTTCAACAGACCATTGAAGAGGCTTTGGCGCTGTTTCTGCGTCAGAAGGTTGATATTACAGGTGCCGGACGTACTGACGCAGGTGTGCACGCTGCCCAGATGATTGCCCATTTTGATCTGGAGGAACCGCGTGATTGCGAATGGATGAAGCATAAACTTAACGGGATTCTTCCGCCGGATATTGCAGTACACCGTATTATTCCTGTAAGGCCGGATGCTCACGCACGTTTTGATGCAGTGGCCAGAACATATAAATATTATGTGACTCTTGACAAGACTGCTTTCCGTAGAGGATACTCATGGTACCTGTTAAATAAACCGGATTTCGGTCTGATGAACCGTGCGGCTGAAATACTGCTTTCAACTGTTGATTTTACCAGTTTCAGTAAACTGCATACAGACACAAAGACCAATGACTGTCATGTGACTGAGGCCGTCTGGGAGAAGCAGTCAGACGGCAGTTGGGTGTTTACGATAACGGCAGACCGTTTTTTGCGCAATATGGTGCGCGCTATCGTGGGAACCCTTATGGAGGTTGGACGACATCAGATGACAATTGATGAGTTCAAGGCTGTGGTTCTTAAGAAAGACAGGTGCTCGGCGGGCGATTCTGCTCCTGCACAGGGACTGTTCCTGTATAGGATAGCGTATCCTGACGATATATATATTAAAGAGTAGTATGAAAAGAACCGTTACCATAATAATGATGGCTCTTGCCGTGATGAAGGCAGGCGCAGCCGATTTAAGGACTTTGTTTATTAATATGCCTGATTCCATTATGCCTGCGTTGACCAGGAGTGACCGTATGGATTTTCTGGATTATATGGACAGCGGCATGAAGGCAAAAGCAAGGAACAAACTTGGAGGTGAAAGTGAAATGACATTGTATCAGGATAATATGCTTTCTGTCAAGACTTCACAGTCCGGACGTCTGGATATTGTGTTGTTTCCGCGCAAGAAGGGTTCAGATCTGATTTGCATTATCAAAACGGTTACAGCCCGATATGATGATTCCAGTCTTTCATTCTATAATGAGGACTGGACACCGGTTGACGGCAAAACTCTGATTGAACTCCCACGTTTTGATGATTATCTGACAAAAGAGGCGTTGAAGAGTGATTCGTTGGATGTTTTCAGAAAGATGTCCATGTTAAGGCTGCAGTCAGTAACTGCAGTTGACGGTGCACTTGAGTTCCGATATACCTCACTTGATTATATAGGTGAGGATGCGGAGCGGTATAAGACATGGCTCAAATCAGAGCCTCTGCGCTATATCTGGAACGGTAAGAGGTTCAGGCGTAAATAAAAAAGAAACCGATGCGTAAGCACCGGTTTCTTTTTTATTCGGATTATCTGATCATTTGCCTCCGCGGCTCTTGGCGTAGCGGCTCATGAACTTATCAACACGACCAGCGGTATCAACCAGTTTAGACTTACCGGTGAAGAACGGGTGTGAAGTGTTTGAAATTTCAATCTTGATCAGGGGATAGGTCTGACCTTCAAATTCGATTGTCTCCTTGGTTGCGCAGGTAGAGCGTGACAGGAAGCAATCACCGTTTGACATGTCCTTGAATACTACAGGACGATAGCTCTCGGGATGAATACCTTTTTTCATAATCTATTTTGTTTTTAATTACTCCATTATGTGCCCGCCGGAATATAGGCGGAGCTATGTTATGGGGGTTTCAGCGCGCAAAGGTATGATTATTTCTTGTAACGGCAAAAAGAATTGAGAGTTTTTGAATATTGAATACAACATTGAAGTAAAAAAAATATATTTGCAGTTAATATGATAGATATGAAAAAGGCTATAGGATTATCGGCTGTCACTCTGATGTTATCAGACGTTGCTGCTGCGGCTGAACGGGGCGTGGCATTGGCTGAAACGGTTGAGCCGGAAGGCATGATGTCAAGGATACATGAGAGCGTAATTTCAAATCTTATACTGGAGGACCGATGGAAACTTCTGACAGACGGTCTCTTCAACACCCTTAAGGTTTCATTGTGGTCAATAGTGCTTGCCACTCTCCTGGGCGGATGTCTCTGTGCATTAAGGATGAACCGGCGCAAATGGGCGTTCGTTCCGGTCAAATGGTATGTGGAACTGATGAGAAGCATTCCGCTGCTGGTGCTGCTTCTGCTTATGTTCTATGTGGTTCTGACAGACGTTGCGTTGTCATCGGTCTGGATTGCCATTGTAAGTTTCGCTCTCTATTTCGGCGCCTATTTCTGTGAGATTTTCAGGACTGGAGTGGAGGGCGTGAACCGGGGCCAATGGGAGGCCGGCTATGCATTGGGGCTGAGTCCGATGCGCACATTCATGAAGGTGATATTGCCTCAGGCGGTAAAACGCATAATACCTGTTTATAAAGGACAGATGATAACTCTGGTCAAGAGCACCTCAATTGTAGGTTATCTGGCTGTGGTTGACCTGACTAAAGCAGGTGACCTTATACGTTCCCGTACGTTTGATGCGTTCTTTCCGCTGTTGCTCGTGTCGGCGGTCTATCTTTTGCTCTGTTGGATTCTGAGTTCAGGGCTTGACCTGCTTGACAGGAGTGTAACCCCAAAAAGCCGCAAGATATGAGGAATCTGTTTCTGTTGATGACTGCTGCAGTCTTGTGGCTGAGTTCCTGCACCGGAAGAAAGGTTCAGGATCTGTCGGACGTTAAAAGCGTTGAGGATTTCAGAGGGCACAGTGTGGCCGTTCCCATGGGCAGTTCATATGATCTTATGCTTTCAGAGATTGACGGCATTGAGGTGGTAAGGCTGGGACTGGGTGAACTGCTGGTCGCTGTGGAAAAGGGTAGGGCGGATTTCTGCATACAAGACCAGTATCTGATGAAAATACTGGATCTTGAATCCCGCGGTCTGACGTCGCTGTTTGACAATATACTGCCAGGTACTGCCGCAGCAGGATTCCGCAAGCAGGATTCAGTGCTCTGTTCACAGTTCAACGCCTATTTGAGAGATAAGATGGCATCGGGAGAATATGACCGGTGGAAAGAGAATTGGTTGTCAGCCACGGATTCCATGGCAAGCGTGTCATTCGGTATTCCCGTGCACGGTAATGATCCCGATAAGAGATCCCTGAAAGTGGGTGTCACCAATATATATCCTTACATTTACCTGAATGAGGAAGGTATTACAGGTTTGGAGGTTGATCTGTTCAACAGATTCTGTTTTAGCGCGGGATATCAGGTGGAATATGAGGTCAATGAATTCACCGCCCTGATTCCGGCATTGAATTCGGGTAAAATTGATGTGATTCTGTCGCATATGCGTAAGACGGAGGAGCGTGCCAAGCAGGTGCTCTTTTCTGACTCCTATATTGAGGGCGGCGGTGCTGCGGTATGCAGAGACTGGAACAATCAAGACAGGAAAAACCGTCCCGGACTTGGCAAACGACTTAAGGAGAGTTTCAATGACAATCTCGTAGTGGAACAGCGCTGGAAACTGATGGTTGACGGATTGTGGGAGACTCTCAGCATATCACTGTTCTCAATTATTGCGGCAATCCTGATGGGCATATTGTTCTGCCGTCTGCATATGAGTGGCAGGAATGTGGTAAGCAAATCGGCCGGCACTCTGATTGGTTTGTTGCGTGGCATTCCTTTGCTGATCATCCTTATGATCATGTTCTATGTGGTATTTGCATCGTCAGGGATAACCGGTACGTGGGTTACCGTGATGAGTTTCGGGTTCTACTACGGGGCCTATTTCAGTGAAGTTTTCAGGACAGGAATGGAGAGTATTGATAAAGGACAATGGGAGGCCGGATTTGCTCTCGGATTGGGAAAATTCCAGACATTCCACAAAGTGGTGCTGCCTCAGGCGCTCAACCGGATAATACCTGTTCTCAAAGGTGAGGTGATAGCGCTTATCAAAATGACATCGGTTGTGGGATATGTGGCCGTTATTGACCTGACAAAGGCAAGTGACATTATCCGTTCCCGCACGTTCGATGCGTTTTTCCCGCTGATTCTTGTTTCTGTCATCTATATATTATTGTCGTGGCTGGTCGGTATGGGACTGGATGCCATTGACCGGAAACTTACTCCTAAAAGCAGACAATCATGATTAAAGTAAGGCATCTGAAAAAAGTGTTCAAAACGCCAGGCGGTGATGAACTGGCCGTGCTCAAGGATATCAACTGCGATATTGAAAAGGGCGAGGTAATATCCATTATAGGTCCGTCAGGTACGGGCAAGAGCACATTTCTGCGCTGCCTGAACCGTCTGGAGGAGCCTACGTCGGGAGTGATTGAAGTGGATGGTATGGATATTCTGGACCGCAAGACCGATATCAGTCTGGTGCGTCGCAGAATGGGTATGGTGTTCCAGAACTTCAACCTGTTTGAACATCTTACTATACTTGACAATGTCACTCTTTGTCCGATGACACTTCTGGGCAAGAGCCGCGAGGAGGCAGAACAGAAGGGTATGGAACTGCTTGGCAATGTGGGACTTCATGAAAAGGCGGGGTGTCTGCCCCGTGAGTTGTCCGGTGGTCAGAAACAGCGTGCCGCCATTGCCAGGTGCCTTGCGATGGAGCCGGATATCATACTGTTTGATGAGCCTACATCGGCCTTGGATCCGACCATGGTGAGTGAGGTGCTTGGCGTTATCAGGCATTTGGCAAGCCGTGGCATGACCATGTGCATTGTCAGCCATGAGATGCAGTTTGTCCGTGATGTAAGTACACGAATTCTGTTTCTTAACGATGGTATTGTATATGAGGAGGGTACTCCTGAACAGATTTTTGATAATCCGCAGAAACCTGTCACCAAAGCATTCATAAACAGGATACGTACTCTTGAGTGCCGGTTTGAGGACAAGCGTTTCGATTTGTATGGCCTGTTTGGAAAAATACATACATTCTGCAGTAAGTACGGACTTGGCATCAAGACTCTTGAAAAGATTCAGCATATAACAGAGGAAATGCTGTGCGGAATAATGCCGTTCCGCGGGCCGGTGACGCTTCTTATGGAATACAGTGAGAAGACATCAAGACTCTGCATGACGTTCATTGAGGATAATGCCAAGAAGGGAATACTTGACGGGGTTGACGAAGATTCCCTGTCGCTCATGTTGGTCAGGGGTATGAGCGCTTCGCTGACGGAGCCGCAAAACGGCGTTGTTTCAATAGAAGTCTGACAATTGAGCCTGGTTATTGTAATGTCATGTTAGCAGTTTGCATTCCAATGGTCATAAACTTTGTGAAAGTTGATAACTTTTTGCTTTCTACATTTTTAAATGGCAATCAAAGAATGTAATTTTGTGTCCGATTTCTGGCAACAGAGTTTATTAATCACATAAAATATCATCAATATGGTAAACTACAAAGATCTGGGTCTTGTTAACACCCGCGCAATGTTTGCCGCAGCCGTCAAGGGCGGATATGCTATCCCGGCATTCAATTTCAACACAATGGAGCAGATGCAGGCCATCGTTATGGCTGCAGTCGAGACCAAGTCACCGGTTATCATGCAGGTATCTAAAGGTGCCCGTAACTATGCCAACGCTACTATCCTGCGTTACATGGCCGAGGGTGCTGTTGCATATGCCAAGGAACTGGGTTGCGCTCATCCTGAGATTGTTCTCCACCTTGACCACGGTGACAGCTTCGAGCTCTGCAAGGATTGCATTGACATGGGCTTCTCATCAGTTATGATTGACGGTTCTTCACTTCCTTATGAGGAGAACATTGCTCTGGCCAAGAAGGTTGTTGACTACGCTCACAAGTATGATGTAACAGTTGAGGCTGAGCTGGGTGTTCTGGCCGGTGTTGAGGATGAGGTTTCATCAGCTGAGTCACACTATACCAAGCCTGAGGAGGTAATTGACTTTGCTACCCGCACAGGTTGCGATTCACTGGCTATCTCAATAGGTACCTCTCACGGTGCTCACAAGTTCACTCCCGAGCAGTGCACACTCGTAAACGGTGTTCTGGTTCCGCCTCCATTGGCATTCGATGTTCTGGCCGAGATTGAGAAGAAGCTCCCCGGATTCCCCATCGTACTGCACGGATCTTCATCAGTTCCTATGGATGAGGTTAACACCATCAACAAGTTCGGTGGCAAGCTTGAGGCCGCTATCGGTATTCCTGAGGAGCAGCTCCGCAAGGCTGCCAAGAGCGCTGTCTGCAAGATCAATATTGACTCAGACTCACGTCTGGCCATGACCGCTGCCATCCGTCAGCATCTTGCTGAGCACCCGGGTGACTTTGATCCGCGTCAGTATCTCAAGCCCGCCCGCGAGAACATGAAGAAGATGTACATCCACAAGATTGTTGAGGTACTCGGTTCAGACGGCAAGCTTCTGCAGCAATAAGACACACCATAAACACACATAAAAACGGTAATGGAGAGGATAAAACAGTCTTCTCCATTATTTTTTAATAATAATAGTCGATGCGGAACGTTTTAAATCTGAATAATCATTAAATTTGTAGAATTATTGCTTGTGTATGAATATCCGGTCGTTAATATTTGCCCCTGTACTCATGATGCTTGCTCTTTGTTCATGTGCGGATAAGGAGTATAAGGCTCTTGATGACGGTGTTGTGGTCAATGTACGCGAACCTGTGTCGGGAGGACCGCACAGGGTGCGCCTGACTGTAATGTCAGACCGGATTATACGTGTTACGGCTACTCCTGACAAATCTTTCCATGACCGCAACAGCCTTATCGTTTTGCCGAATGCTGCCGCTGAGTCTGCATTTGCCGTACATAATCACAAGGGTGAGGTTGAACTTCAGACCGCCGGATTGAGCGCATTTGTTGATAAAAAGGACGGAAAGGTCCGTTTTACAGATGCAGGGGGTAACCGCATAACGAATGAGACGGAGCCTGCCTCTTTCTGTCCCATTACGGTTGATGATACCCATGGCTATTCCACAATAAACCGTTTCGATACCCAGGAGGACGAGGGGCTTTACGGGTTGGGGCAGCATCAGTCAGACCAATGGAACTATAAAGGGCAGAATGAGGAACTTTATCAGTATAACACCAAGATCAGCATCCCGTTTGTTATTTCATCGGCCGGATACGGTATTCTTTGGGATTCTTATTCACAGGGAAGGTTCGGCAACACGGAACCGTATCAGCAACTGAACCGTCTGTTCAAACTTTATGACAAGGACGGAAGGCAGGGGAGTCTGACAGGCACGTATTACAACGGTATGCGCGGCCGCAATGAGGTAAGGCAGGAGGACTCAATCTATTTTGTTGATTCAGAGACGGTAAAGAATCTGCCCCGTTTGGGACAGAGAGTGACGTATGAGGGTGCTATTGAGGCGCCTGAATCAGGTACATACAGTTTCATTCTCTATTATGCCGGTTATATAAGGGTGTTCCTTGGTGATGAAGAGGTTGTCAAGGAGCGCTGGCGTACTGCCTGGAATCCCAATTCATACAAGTTCAACTTTGAAATGAAGCAGGGACAGAAATATGACCTGCGTATCGAATGGCGTCCTGATGGCGGTACATCATACTGTGGCTTAAGAGCCTATGCTCCGGTAAGCCAGGAGCAGAAGGATAAACTGACTATGTGGAACGAGATGGTTCCTGAGTCAGATTACTATTTTATTGCCGGTGATAATATGGACGGTGTGATTCAGGGCTTGCACAGCCTTGTGGGTGGTGCCAATATGCTGCCCAAATGGGCTATGGGTTTCTGGCAGAGCCGTGAACATTATCAGAATCAGAATGAAGTGGTGCAGACCGTAAGGGAGTTCCGCCGCCGTGGCATCGGCCTGGACAATATCGTACAGGACTGGAACTATTGGAAAGAGGATGCATGGGGCTCCCATGAGTTTGATGAGACGCGGTATCCCAATCCTCAGTCCATGATGGACAGGGTCCACAATATGAGCGCCCATCTGATGATTTCAGTATGGCCCAAGTTCTATGCATCAACTGAGCACTACAAGGAGTTTGACTCACACGGCTGGATGTACACCCGTGCCGTTGAGGACAGCATACGTGATTGGGTAGGCCCCGGGTATATAGGTTCATTCTATGATGCCTATTCTGCCGGTGCCCGTGAACTTTTCTGGAACCAACTCAAAGACCATCTGTACGGCTACGGAATTGATGCCTGGTGGATGGATGCCAGTGAACCCAACATACGTGACTGCGTTCCTATGGATTACTGGAAGGCTCTGTGCGGACCCACTGCACTGGGCTCATCGACAGAGTACCTTATGGCTTATTCCCTCATGAACGCGCAGGCCATATATGAGGGTCTTATCAAAGAGGATTCAACCAAACGCGTTTTCCAACTTACCCGTTCGGGCTTTGCGGGATTGCAGCGATACTCAACGGCATCATGGAGCGGTGACATCGGCACACGTTGGGAGGATATGCGTTCTCAGATAACCGCCGGTATGAACTATTCCCTTTGCGGTAATCCTTATTGGACAATGGATATAGGCGGATTCTGTGTTGAGAACCGTTATGCCAACGCCCAGCGTCTGTATGACCGCTCGCGCATTGAAACACCTGACCTCAAGGAGTGGCGCGAACTTCAGACCCGTTGGTATCAGTTCGGCACATTCTGTCCTCTGTACCGTGCACACGGTCAGTTCCCTCTACGTGAGGTCTGGAATATCGCTCCGGCTGATCATCCGGCCTACAAATCAATTGTCTATTACAACAGAATGCGTTACAGGCTGATGCCGTATATCTACTCGTTGGCAGGTCGTGCCTGGCTTGACAGCAGGGTCATTATGCGTGGTCTTGTAATGGATTTCTCTGAGGATTCAGTTGCCCGTGAGGTATCAGACCAGTATATGTTCGGACCGTCACTTATGGTTTGTCCGGTTTATGAATACGGTGCAACTTCAAGAAGCGTCTATCTGCCTGAGGGTAAGTTGTGGTATGATTATTACACGGATTCCGTTTTTGCCGGCGGTCAGACGATTAAGGCCGATGCTCCTTATGAACGCATTCCGCTGTTCGTTCCATCGGGCGCAATTCTTGTATCAGGTAATGATGTCAATTATGTCGATGAGCGTCCGGCCGATGAACTGACCATTGATCTTTATGCAGGCAGTGACGGACGTTTCCTGCTGTATGAGGATGACGGTACTACAAATGCATATGAAAAAGGTGCTTTCTCTATTATTCCGATTTATTTTGTGGAAAATGAGGATGGTTGTATTTTTACTTTCGGAAATCGCAGAGGAGAATATGACGGTATGATACGTAAGCGGAAATTCAATATCCGTTACCACCTGCCTGACAGGACAGTCGATGTGACAACTGAATATTCCGGTTTCCGCATTGATTATGTATTGGCTTTATGACAACAACTATTAAAACATAAATAACGATGAAGAAATATCTTTTAGGTTATGACATAGGCAGTTCTTCAGTTAAGGCCAGCCTGGTGTCAATTGAGACAGGAAAGAGTGTTGCATCGGCTTTCTATCCGGATTCAGAGGCTCCAATCAAGGCTCTCAATCCCGGTTGGGCAGAGCAGGAACCTGATGACTGGTGGACATATCTCAAGAATGTGACCGCCAAGGTAATGCAGATGTCCGGTGCCAGCGGTTCAGACATTGAGGCTATCGGTATCTCTTACCAGATGCACGGTCTGGTGTGCGTTGACAAGAACGGCAAGGCATTACGTCCTGCAATCATCTGGTGTGACTCCCGTGCAGTGCCTTATGGCGAGAAGGCTTTCCGTGAGATTGGCAAGGGCCAGTGCCTGACCAATCTGCTTAATTCACCGGGTAACTTTACCGCAGCCAAACTTGCCTGGGTCAAGGAGAATGAGCCCAAAATCTATGAGAAGATTGACAAGATAATGCTTCCGGGTGATTATATCGCCATGCGTCTTACCGGAACTACCAGCACAACCGTTTCAGGTCTGTCTGAAGGTATGATGTGGGATTTCAAGGAAAAGGATGTTGCAGAATTCCTGCTTGATTACTATGGTTTCAGCAAGTCTCTTATTCCTGAGATCAGACCTACATTCTCAGAGCAGGGCAGAGTGTCTCTCTCAGCAGCCAATGAACTTGGCCTGGAGGCAGGCATTCCTGTAACATACCGTGCCGGTGACCAGCCCAACAACGCTCTCTCACTGAACGTGTTCAATCCGGGTGAGATTGCCGCTACAGCAGGTACATCGGGCGTGGTATATGGTGTGAACGGTGCTGTAAACTTTGATCCGCAGTCAAGAGTGAACACATTCGCTCACGTGAACCATACCAACAAGCAGACCCGTCTGGGTGTGCTGCTCTGCATTAACGGTACAGGTATCCTGAATGCCTGGACTCGCCGCAATATCATGCTTGAGGGCCTCTCATACGGTGATATGAACAAGATTGCCCAGAGCATTCCTGTTGGATGTGACGGTGTAACCGTACTGCCGTTCGGTAACGGTGCAGAGCGTGTGCTGGGTAACCGTAACGTGGGCTGCAGCATACACGGATTCAACTTCAACATACACAACCGCAACCATCTGGCACGTGCCGTGCAGGAGGGTATCGTATTCTCATTCAAGTACGGTATGGATGTAATGGTGGAGATGGGTATGGAGATTTCAAAGATCCATGCCGGCAATGCCAACATGTTCCTGAATCCTGTATTCCGCGATACTCTGGCCGGCATAACAGGTGCTACCATTGAACTTTATGACACTGACGGCTCTGTAGGTGCAGCCAAGGGTGCAGGTATGGGTGCCGGTGTATATAAGAATCATGATGAGGCATTCGCAACTCTTGAGAAACTCAATGTCATTGAGCCTGACAAGAAACTTGTTCCGCAGTATGAGGAGGCTTATGCCCGCTGGAAGAGAATATTGAATATGTATCTCAACGAGTTCTGATGTTGCAAAAAATAACATCTGAAAAGTTGAATATTTGAATTATAAATGTAACTTTGCCTTTCGCTCGCGCAAAGGCGTAAATAAAGAGTATTTATTCACATTTTATTAATAACAAACAAATTATGGCAAAAGAGTATTTTCCCGGTTTGAAGAAGATCAAATTCGAGGGTAAGGACAGCAAGAACCCAATGGCTTTCCATTACTATGACGAGAACAAGGTTATCATGGGCAAGACCATGAAGGATTGGCTTCGCTTTGCAATGTGCTGGTGGCATACACTGTGTGCAGAGGGCGCTGATCAGTTCGGTGGTGGTACCAAGTCTTTCCCCTGGATGGACGCTGATCCCCTTCAGACTGCTAAGAACAAGGTTGATGCAGGTTTCGAGCTGATGAACAAGCTGGGCATTTCATATTACTGCTTCCACGATGTTGACCTCATCTCAGAGGGTGCAAACGTTGCAGAGTATGAGAAGAACATGAAGGCTATCGTTGCTTACCTCAAGGAGAAGCAGAAAGAGGCTGGCGTAAAGCTGCTTTGGTCAACCGCTAACGTATTCGGTAACAAGCGTTACATGAACGGTGCTTCTACCAATCCTGATTTCGACGTTGTAGCTCGCGCTATCGTTCAGATCAAGAACGCTATCGATGCAGGTATCGAGCTGGGTGCTGAGAACTATGTATTCTGGGGCGGTCGTGAGGGTTATATGAGCCTTCTGAACACTGACCAGAAGCGTGAGAAAGAGCACATGGCTACCATGC
>JAFZKA010000064.1 GCA_017551925.1 Bacteroidaceae bacterium
CATGTTTTCAAGAAGTGCTTCCGAAGGCCTCCGGCGTCGGATGTAATCTATGCAGAGGTTTTTCAGCATCAGCGCTCCGTAGGACGATGGTTCCCTGACAATCTCCAGATTCTCCTTCAGGTTCCACAGCTTGAGATAGAGATCCTGTACGGCATCCTTTGCATCGGCCTCGTTTTCAAGCATGTAATAGGCCATGCGGTAGAATCGCCCCTGTAGCGGCAGCCAGACTGTATTGAACTGTGTAGGTGTCACTTCTGCAATTCCATCAATTGGCCCATTTTTTCAAGATCAATCGCACCTTCGGCGATGATCAGGGCGCAGTTTGAACTGTACATGATGCAGTCCTTGATGCTGGAACCGTCTTCCACCCCGTAAAACCTTACGCATTCACCGCTGTCATTGATTTCCATGATGAGCTCCATGTCCTCCAGAATTTTGTCGAGTTTCTTGGCAAAGCGTTCTTTTACCTGCGGTTGTGCATCTTCAAAGCCAACGATTGTCAGCCTCTTGATGCCGGAAAAGACCTTTAAGGCTTTCCTGTCCTCTTCATCCATGTCTGCCGACACTTTGACCACACCCTTGATGAGACTTGTTCCCATGCGTCCCAGGGTAACCAACTCAAAACCATCATAGTTCTTGTATTGATGCACAAGGTTCTGCACCTTGTTGGGCTTGCCCGCCCATGCGCTGAGTCCTGCAGCCAGGGCGATAATCACAGTTAATAATGCTTTTCTCATATCAATCTTCCAAGCGTTTGCAACAATAAGACGTACACTCCGCTCTTTTGTTAAAACAAACTTACTAAAAAAAGTGCAAAAGGGGACAGTCCCCAATTGCACAGGCGGGGATGGCCACGTTTTTTTGTGGGGATACTTTTGTTTTTTCTGGTGTAAAATGTAACTTTGAGGTGCTTAACTTTTTCAATTTTATAAAATGGGCATTATTTTATCTATTGTTATCGGTGTTCTGGCCGGTTTCCTGGCTGGAAAGATTATGAAAGGCGGAGGATTCGGTTTCTGGATCAATCTCCTGGTAGGTATTGTGGGCGGTTTCTTGGGAGGCAGTGTATTAGGCTGGTTTGGTATTGCATGGGGCGGCTTGTTCGGCTCCCTGGTTACTGCTGTAATTGGCGCAGTGATACTGCTTTGGATCCTGTCGCTCTTCAAAAAGTGACGCATTAGGGACGGTTCCTTCTGCGTCATATTTAAGTGATGCTGAATAATAAAGGCTGGATAGTGATTCAAACTATCCAGCCTTTGCTTGTCTTAATTGACGCAGAAGGAACCGTCCCTAATGCGTCACTTTACTTCCCAGATGTCATTGGTCTCAAGGAGTTCTGCAAAGTTGTGATACTTCTTGGCGGCCTTGACCTCCTCAATCTGTGCAGTTACTGCATCATCATAGGTGGGAGCTTCAACGTCACGGATAACGCCCAGTGCTACGGGGAATCCGTCGCCGTCACCCATCAGGGCAAGCTTGAGTTGCAGGGTGTTGTCCTGGCAGTGGGCATCGTGTACAAGGATATCCTTGAGTGTAATGCCGTTTTCACCAATCTTTACAATCTTGAGGCTGAAACCGTCCTGAACCAGTCCGAACTCATTGTTCTCACCGAATACCAGGGGCTCACCGTGCTTTACGTAGATGGCGTTCTTGGCGCGGCCCTCCTTGTTATATACTGCATCGTGAGTACCGTTATTGAAGATAACACAGTTCTGCAGAATCTCGCATACTGATGCACCCTTGTGGTTGTAAGCAGCCTTGAGGATATCTACTGTGCCGGGAGCATCGGTGGCAACGGCGCGGGCAAAGAAGTGACCGCGTGCGCCAAAGCAGAGCTCTGCCGGGCGGAACGGATCCTCAACGGTGCCGTAAGGGCTTGACTTGCTCACGAATCCGCGGGGTGAAGTAGGTGAGTACTGACCCTTGGTTAGACCGTAAATACGGTTGTTGAGCAGAATCATATTGAGGTTTATGTTACGGCGGTTGGCGTGAATGAAGTGGTTACCACCTATAGCCAGACCGTCACCGTCACCTGATACCTGCCAAACGGTCAGGTTGGGGTTGGCAACCTTGCAGCCAGTAGCGATGGCGGCTGCACGGCCGTGGATAGTGTTCATACCGTAAGTAGCCATGTAGTGTGGCAGACGGCTTGAGCAACCTATTCCTGATATTACTGCGGTATTGTATGGAGCGACTCCGATTTCGGCCATAGCCTTGTGCAGCGATGCCAGGAAGAAGTGGTCACCGCATCCGGGGCACCAACGGGGCTGTCCCTTCTTGAAATCTTGTGCTGTATATTCCATAGTCATTACTTTTTACTTGTTAAGGATTTCATTAAAGGCACTTACCAACTCGTTTACAACGAACGGCTGACCCTTTACCTGATTGAACTGATAAGGTACAAATCCGTCAACCTTCATACGCAGGAATGCGGCAAGCTGACCCATGTTCTGCTCGGCAACAACCACCTTCTTATACTTGGTAAGAACCTGAGCGGCGTTCTTGGGCAGCGGGTTGATGAACTTGAAGTGTGCATGAGCCACCTTCTTGCCTTGAGCGCGGAGCTCATCCATTGCGGCACGCAGGTGTCCGTATGTTCCGCCGAATCCTACAATCAGCAAGTCGGCATCATCAACATCACCAATAACCTCCAGATCAGGAACCTGGATGTTGTCAATCTTCTGCTTGCGCAGGCGTGTCATCAGGTCATGGTTCTCAGGATTGGTGCTGATAGCGCCGGTCTGGCTATCCTTTTCAAGACCACCCAGGATGTGGGTGAATCCCTCACGGCCCGGAACAGCCCAGTAACGTGTGCCGTTCTCGGCACGCATATAAGGTGTCCATTTTCCCTTGAGTTCCTCAGGAACATAAGGAGGATTGATGGCGGGATAATCGGCCAGGTTAGGCAGTTTGAATGCTGCTGAACCGTTGGCTACGAATGCATCAGTAAGCAGAACAACCGGAGTCATGTGCTCCAGTGCCATCTTGCTGGCCTGATATGCAGCGTCAAAGCAGTCAACAGGTGATGTAGCGGCAATTACCGGCATTGGGCTCTCACCGTTACGCCCGAAGAGTACCTGCAGAAGGTCAGTCTGCTCAGACTTGGTGGGAAGTCCTGTGGCAGGACCGCCGCGCTGTACATCCAGAACAACCAGCGGCAACTCCATGATTACAGCCAGGTTCATGGCCTCTGACTTAAGGCAGATACCGGGACCTGATGTTGAAGTTACTGCCAGTGCACCAGCGAAAGATGCACCTACGGCCGATGAGCAGCCTGCAATCTCATCCTCGCACTGTACGGTGGTAACACCAAGTGACTTGTGCTTGGAGAGTTCATGCAGAACATCGGTGGCAGGAGTGATAGGATATGAACCCAGATAGAGTTTCAAGCCAGCCTTCTCAGCAGCTGCGATGAAACCGTATGCTGTAGCCTTGTTACCGGTAATATCCATGTAACGGCCGGGCTCTTTCTGCTTAGATTCAATGCGATAGACATTCATGGCACTGCTGTGAGTGTTGTGACCGTAGTCATAACCGGCCTGGATAACCTTGATGTTGGCCTCGGCCAGTTCAGGCTTCTTGGCAAACTTGTCACGCAGATAATTGAATGCAATCTCCAGGTCACGGCTGAAGAGCCAGCATACCAGACCAAGAGCAAACATATTGCGGCACTTGAGAACAGCCTTGGCATCCATTCCGCTGTCTGCAAGTGCATCCTTTACCATTTGGGTAAGAGGGCATGCAATTACGCGGTCCGGATCAACGCCCAGTTCAGCCAGGGGATCCTCTGTCTGGAAGGCGGCTTTCTCAAGGTCTGCTTTCTTGAAAGCGTCTGTATCTATGATTATTGTGGCGTTGGGCTTGGCATACTTGAGTTGTGTCTTGAGAGCAGCGGCATTCATTGCTACCAATACATCACACTGATCACCCGGGGTATAAACCTTACCTGCGCCGATGTGTACCTGGAAACCTGATACGCCTGTAAGCGAGCCTTGCGGGGCGCGGATATCGGCAGGATAGTCAGGGAAGGTACTGATACTGTTTCCTACGGTTGCGGAAACAGTGGAGAAGATGTTGCCGGCCAACTGCATTCCGTCACCGGAGTCACCTGAGAAACGGACAACAACCTGATCCAATTCTTTAATTGTCATATCTTTTTGTATAGTGTTTATTGTTTTTGCATATCAAACGGATGCAAAATTACAAGATTATTCCATTTATTATTCAGTTTTAAACCTATTTAGCAGACTTTTTGTATATATTTTATGATTATCTCGCATAAACGCAACTTTTTATGCAATTATTATACAGAATCGGTGATATACAAAAGGGGACGGTTCAAACCGTCCCCTTTAAAATGTATGTGTCGGGTTCAGAATCCGAATCCTCCCATGCCTCCCATACCACCGCTGCCAAAGTTGACATTAACAGTCTGTTCAGCCTTAACCGGTTGACCGTTCTCTTGGGCGGGAATCCAATCAGGCATAATCATAACGGTACGCAGTGCCTCTTTATCCATTATGAAAATCTCAACGTCATTGACTATAGCATGTTTTGCTACGGTAGGATTTACAATTGAGCCGTCAGTGTCAATTGTGAATGATATAGTAGCCTGACCATTGATTTTCTGGTTTTTTAGATTTTCAGGATAGTTTGTGTTGGAACGTACGAATTGCTGCATCTCAAAATTGCCTCCCGGGAACGTTGCCTGTGGCCTACGTGGACCTTGCGGCATCTGCTGCCCTTGCGGGGCGCCGCCTCCCATTCCGGGGAAACCACCGCCAAAACCGCCTCCCATGCCGGGAAAGCCTCCCATGCCGCCTGCTCCGTTTTTGGACTTCTCAATCTCCTCTGGGGTAGGCATGGGGTCGATTCTCATAGGAACTCCCATGCTTAGAACGGCCTGGAGTGAGTCTATATACTGTGTATAGTTGGGAAATTCGAGATCTGATTTAAGCAGAATGCGATACCATTTCTTAGCATCACGCAATGCTACGGTGTCTTTATCCAAACGCCATTTGCTCAGGCATATGGTACCTAACCATGCTTGGGCGTTGAGTACATTTTCATCCTTATTGTTGATTTCATTGACTTTAGGATAGGTTCCGAGAAGTTGGATAGCACCGTCAACATATGATGATTCTTTCTTGTATTTGCCATATTCGTTGTAAAAGCGGGCCAGCATTAAAATAGCATTGTTGTCTCCACCCTTAACGGCCTTTTTGAGCCACTTGATACCTGATGAGAAATAACCGTCATTGGCGGGTTTCTGGAGCCAGAAAATAAAGAAATAGTTGCCAAGGTTGTATTGTGCATTGACATTGTTCTGTTTTGCGGCCTGATCCAGAAGATTAAGTCCCATCTCCATGTTCGCTTTTACGTTTTTGCCTGACATACACTCCATGCCAAGTTGGTTCATGGACTCAGTGTCGCCTTTGACAACGCCTTTCTTGAACTTTTCAATGGTCTGTTTCATAGCAGGATTGGTAAGTTCAATCTTATCCATTTCTGCTTTGATTGAATCCGTGTTGATTTTTTGTGCCTGTACCGGCAGAATGACTAAAGCCGATAATAATGCGGAAAAGAATAATTTGCTCATTGTTTGCAAATAAATTAATTGGTTGATGCAAATATCGGAATTAAACTTAGAATTTGTAAGTACTTATTGAAAAAAAATGGGGGAACCTGATGCGGATCCCCCATTTACATATAAGAAATGACCTTTTATGCTTTTGCAGCAGCAATCTCCTCCTTCTCTTTCTTGGTCTTTTTCATGATCAGGTAAGCGGTAGGAGCAGCCACGAACAGTGATGAGCATGTACCGAATATTACACCCAGAATCATTGCGAATGCAAAGCTGCGGATACTGTCACCACCCAGGAAGAAGATGGCCAACAATACGATCAATGTACTTACCGAAGTATTGATGGTACGAGCCAGTGTGGTATTCAGTGCATCGTTGAACAACTGTTTGCGGTTACGCTTGGTGTAAATGCCGGTGAACTCACGGATACGGTCAAAAATAACCACCTTATCGTTGATTGAGTAACCGATAGCGGTCAGCACGGCACCGATGAATGTCTGGTCAATTTCAAGTGAGAACGGCATCCATCCCCAGCAGATTGAATACATACCTATTATAATAAGGGTATCAAAGCAGAGAGCAAAGATAGCACCTACTGAGTAAGCCACGTTGCGGAAACGGATCAGGATGTACAGGAAGATGGCAATCAGAGCCAGGATAACTGAGATGATAGCACCGCGTGTGATATCCTCGGCAATTGAAGGACCAACCTTCTGTGAACTGATGATTGAGCCGCCGTCACGGTTCTCACGGTCAATGAATGTGGCAAGTGTCAGGTTGGAACTGAGTTTGCCGGCTTTCTTGAGTGATGTGAACAGGAACTCCTCTATCTCAGAGTCAATGGTCTCAGACTCCTCATCAATGCGGTAGTTGGTGGAGATACGGATGGTTTTGTGATCAGTACCAAGAGCAATTGCCTGAACATTATCCTCAGTGATTACATTCTGCAGGATAGAGCGAACCTCCTCAGGCTCAACGGGCTCTTCAAACTGAACCACAAAGTTACGGCCACCGGTAAAGTCAATACTCTTGCTGAGTCCGCGAACTGCAAGGAATGCAATGCAGATGACAGCGGCTATGCCGAATATTGCGAATGATTTCTTGGCGTTCTCCATGAACTTGACAGCGGTATTCTGCATAAGGTTCTTTGAGAAACCTGTAGTGAATGTCAGGTTCTGCAACTTACCCTTACCCAGGAAGTGCTCATAAACGATACGTGTCAGGAACACTGCTGTGAAGAATGAGCAGATGATACCGATGATAAGTGTAGTGGCGAATCCGCGGATAGGACCTGTACCGAAGTTGAACAGGATGATACCGGTGATTATTGATGTGAAGTTAGAGTCAAAGATAGCAGAGAATGCGTTCTTGTAACCGTCTGTGAGAGCAGCCTGTACGCTCTTTCCTGCCTTGAGTTCCTCCTTGGTGCGCTCATAGATAAGCACGTTGGCATCGACAGCCATACCCAAGGTAAGAACGATACCGGCGATACCTGACAGGGTCAGGGCTGCCTGGAATGAGGTAAGGATACCCAGCGTAAAGAAGAAGTTGCAGAGCAGGGCACCGTTTGCAATCATACCCGGAACGAATCCGTAGATGATGCACATGTAGATCATCAGGATAATGAATGCTATGATGAATGACATGAAACCCTTCTGGATTGACTCCTGACCGAGTGAAGGACCGACAATGTCCTCCTGGACAATCTTGGCGGGTGCGGGCATCTTACCTGACTTGAGTACGTTGGCAAGGTCCTGAGTATCCTCAACGGTAAAGTTACCTGTGATCTCTGAACGACCGCCGGTTATCTCGTCGTTTACGCGAGGTGCGCTGTAAACATAACCGTCAAGAACGATTGCTATACCGCGGCCTACATTCTGCTTTGTGATAGCAGCCCAGCGGCGTGCGCCTTCAGTGTTCATGGCCATGCTTACGCAGGGATTTCCATGCTGGTCAAAGTCTGCCTTTGAATCAACTACTACATCACCTGAAAGGTCTGCCTGACCGTTCTTGTTGTCACTCTTTATGCAGTAAAGTTCAAAAATCTGGTCTGAACCTTCAGTAGGCTTTACACCCCACATGAACTTGAGGTCACGCGGCAGGATAGCCTTAGCCTCAGGGCTGGCAAGCATGCGGTTGATCTCAACGGTATCTGAGTAACGTGCCAAACCTGCAATCCAACTGTCATAAGGATAGGGCTGGAGACGTGCCAGAAGCGGGTTGCTCTTGAGCAGGGCTTCACGCTGGGCAGCAGTTGTCAGAGAGTTCTCCTGAGATTCTGAATCACTTTCCAAAAGTTGGGTTGCAAGGTCATCGCTGCCGGTCTGAGCTGTCTGCTCTGTTGCGGGGGCAGCCTCTTCAGCCTTAGCCTCATCAGGGTTCTCATCGGCATATTTCTGAGCCAGACGGCTGTCAAGACGTGACAGCAGGTCTGAAATCTCTGATAATTTGTAGGTCTCCCAGAACTCAAGGTTTGCTGAACCCTGAAGGAGTTTACGTACACGCTCGGGCTCCTTGATACCGGGAAGTTCAACCATGATACGGCCCTGCTTTCCGGCAAGTTCCTGAATATTGGGCTGAGCAACGCCAAAGCGGTCGATACGTGTGCGCAGAACGTTGAATGAGTTTGCTACAGCAGCGTTGACCTCATCTTTAAGTACGTTTATTATCTCTGCGTTAGGAGTCTGTGCGTTAACTTTTTCTTTGAGGTTTGATGTGGCAAAGAATGTGCTCAGTTTGGCATCGGGGCCGGCTATCTTGGCAAATTCCTCGGCAAAGATATCTACAAAGTTGTCCTGACTGCTTATTGCACGTTTTTTGGCAGCAGCCATTGTCTCTGCAAATACGGGATCCTGAGTGTTTCCGGCAAGAGCCTTTACTACGTCAGGAATAGAGACCTCAAGAATGACGTTCATACCGCCTTTCAGGTCAAGGCCAAGGCCAATCTCCATCTCGCGGCACTCTTTGTATGAATAAATACCCAACCAGACCTTTTTGTTCATTACAGAGTCAAGATAGGCCTGTTCATCCTGGCTCTGGGCAGCTTTGTTCTCAATGCTGCGGGTTTTGAATGTAAAGGAGAGATAGAACAGACAAACCAGTGTCAGTGCTATCGCAAAAATCTTTACGAATCCTTTGTTTTGCATACTTTTATTGTGTTATTAAATTATTTGTGCGCGTGTGCGTAAAATTTCAAGGGTGCAAATATAGGGAATTTTTGTTTTACTGCCACTATTTCCCTATGATTTCATTGCTATCAGCTTAAAATGAACCTTGATTTGTCAGAACCTGATTCTTGAAATGACCGGATAGTGGTCACTGTCTTTCTGTGTACGGTCTATTCTGGTGTGCAGAGGAGTCAGGTTTTTGCTGCAGAAAATATGGTCGATGCGGTAATACAGTCTCTGTTCATGGTAGGTTATGCCCATTCCGGCACCGCTTTTGGCATATGCATCGTGCATGAACCGGTCAAAAACGTGGTAGGAGTAAGATAACGGAGTGTCATTGAAATCACCGCATACAATCATATATCCGGCAGTCTCGTTACGGGCACGGTCTGCAATCATGCGTGCCTGGACTGCTCTTTTGGCCGTTGATTCCAGAAGTCTCTTTATCACATTCTTTGACACCTTGTAATGAGTACTGTCAGTGGGATTCTTAATGAAACTCTGGTATTCCGTAATCTCGTTATCCTTAAGTTGGTTTGACTGGAAATGACAGTTGTATACTGCGAGCGTGTCCTTGCCGATGAGAATCCTCAGATAGAGGCAACTGTTGCCGGAATCCTCAAAGGTTATAGGCTCGCTGCTGAGAACAGGATATTTTGACATGCATGATTCGGAATTGGATTCATTGGACTTGACGATGTAGGGGTATTGTTCTGTTATCCGTTTCTCATCGGCTGCCTTTTTCATTATGTCGCTTGAGGCTTCCTGGAGAAATACAATATCAGCGTCAAGTCCGATTATGTAGTTCAGTACCGGATTTTTTGTTGTCCAGTCATTGTTGTCGTCCATGCCGAATCCTTCAGTGTTATACGAGACTATGGTCAGATAAGGCTGCTGAACCTTCTTTTCTTTTGAGAAATGCAACGGAAAGTATTTCAACGTTGGAATCAGGCAGATCAGAATGGTAACCAAAGGTACCAGAGAACCTTTTTTCCATGTAAACAGCCAAAGCATAAGGAACAGAAAGTTCAGGAAATAGAGAAACGGGAAAGCCAGTCCTGAAAGGGATGCGAACGGCAGCCTTCCTATCGGGGCTGCCAGGGATCCGTAGCAACTGAAAATGAGCAGCAAAGCCGTCACAACATTGACAGCCAGCAATGGATATGCTATCAGTTTCCCAATGAATTTCATTGCTTTTTCTTTTTCCCGGAGAACAGGTCGTAAATCCGCACTGCAATGGCTGTGACAGGTTCGGTTATGTCTTTACCCTTTCTGAGCGTTCTGTTGAAAAGCCATCCGATGGCAGCGGCTCCGATATGGGCGGCATCGGTGGCGGGATTGGCATTTGGAAGAACTGCCAGGTCAATCAGAAGCAGTGCAATGACAATGTACTTTATCTTGACAGTTCCGATCAGCGGTATGGGTTCAGTGCTGTCAGGAGCGCGGAACGCCAAGGCGGAGCAGAATGACAGGATACAGACTGAGCATAGCGGCAGACTGTCGGCCCAGACCTTTTCCTGCAGTGACGGAAACAGTAGAAAAATACCGGTGAAAACGAGCATTCCTGTTATTCCTCCTATTATGTACAGCCCTCTCAGGTTGTTTGATGTAAAGAAACGCAGAAATACTCCGCCAAGCCAGTAAAGGGTCAGCATGTTGAACAGGAAATGCCATAAACCCCAACTGGCAAACAATGATGTTGCCAGAGTCCATGGCCTGAAAAGCAATGCAATGGGATTCCACGGGTAGTTCAATGAAAAGAATGACGCGTTCTGATTACCGAAGGAGAACAGCGTGAATATTATGTCAAGCAGCAGTGATAAAACAAACACTGCGCTGTTGATGAGCAGCAGACGTGTCAGGATGTCTCCTGTCAGGAATTTGACCTTTATCTCTTTGAGCAGGTTCATTACCAGGTGAATTTGATATGGTTGTCTTTACGCTCTTTGTGTTTCCAGTAGAGCATGATAAGAAATCCGGCCAGCATACCGCCCAGGTGGGCAAAGTGTGCTACGTTGTCTGCTGCGCTGTTCCTTAATCCGAGCAACAGTTCCAGGATCACATATGCCACAACCAGCCATTTTGCCTTAATCGGAATTGGTATGGGCATGAAAATGATGAGTCTGTTTTCAGGGAAAGTCATTCCGTAACCCAGCAATATTCCATAAACGGATCCCGATGCTCCGACTGTAAGGATCTGGTCCAGATATTGTCTCATGGGGATGGTGATGCCGTTTCCAAGTGCTACAACCTCATAATGGGCATATACAAGTTCGTAGTGTATGAACTGGCACAACTCCTGAGTGAGTCCGGCTCCTATTCCGCAGAGCAGGTAGAATATCAGGAAACGTTTGGAACCCCACTGGACCTCCATGATGCGTCCGAACATCCATACGGCAAACATGTTGAAGAAAATATGCTGGAAACCTTCATGCAGGAACTGGTAGGTGACAAGTTGCCAGATCCTGAATCCCGGAGCCATAAAGAAATGCAGTCCGAAAAGTTTCTGAAGGTCAATCCCGTATTTGGCCATAGCCAAAGTGCCCATCCAGCAAAGGACATTGATGATGAGCAGATTTTTGGTTACAGGGGGTAGTTTGTTCATAATCTATGCATAAACTATGTTATGAGCCGCAAAAGTAGCCATTTTTTCAGTAACTTTGCAGAGCATAAATCAAATATATGAAAATAGAAACACTTATTGCACAGAAGGCCGTTATCGCCATCAAGGAACTATACGGTCAGGAGGTTGATGCCGCAACAGTACAGGTACAGAAAACCAAACGTGAGTTTGAGGGACATCTGACAATAGTCGTATTCCCATATCTCAAGATGTCGCGCAAGGGACCGGAACAGACTGCCGTTGAGATAGGAACATGGCTCAGGGAGAACGTTGAGGAGATCAGTTCATACAATGTCATAAAGGGTTTTCTGAATCTGGTCATTTCCGCCTCTGTCTGGGTGGACATGCTTTCAGGAATCAATGCCGATGAGAACTACGGTTTCAGCAAGGCTACAGACAAGTCTCCTCTGGTCATGATTGAGTATTCATCGCCAAATACAAACAAGCCGCTTCATCTGGGTCATGTACGCAATAACCTGCTCGGAGGTGCGCTGTCCAATATTATGGCAGCCAACGGCTATCGCGTGGTAAAGACCAATATTGTAAATGACCGAGGCATTCATATCTGCAAATCCATGCTTGCATGGCTCAAGTGGGGTAACGGTGCCACACCTGAATCAACAGGCAAAAAGGGTGATCATCTGATAGGTGATTACTATGTGGAGTTTGACAAGCATTTCCGTGCCGAGGTCAAGAGCCTGTTGCCTGCAAACTACGCAGAACTTGATGAAAAGGCTCAGGAAGAGGCTAAGGCCAAGGCAGAAAAGGAGTCACCCCTAATGCAGGAGGCTCACGCCATGCTGGTCAAGTGGGAGGCCGGTGATCCTGAGGTCCGTGCCCTTTGGGAGCGTATGAACAGTTGGGTATATGCCGGTTTTGATGAGACATACCGTCGCCTGGGCGTAAGTTTTGACAAGATATACTATGAGTCACAGACCTATCTGGAGGGTAAGAAAACCGTTATGGATGGTCTTGAAAAGGGCCTGTTCTTTCGTAAGGATGACGGTTCCGTATGGGCGGACCTTACCCAGAACGGACTGGACCAGAAACTGCTTCTGCGCAGTGACGGAACATCGGTCTATATGACACAGGATATAGGTACTGCACAACTCCGTTTCCGTGATTACCCCATTGACCGCATGATTTATGTTGTGGGCAATGAGCAGAACTACCATTTCCAGGTACTTTCAATACTGCTTGACCGTCTTGGCTTCAAGTGGGGCAAGGACCTGGTACACTTCTCATACGGAATGGTTGAACTGCCCGAGGGTAAGATGAAGAGCCGTGAAGGTACGGTTGTTGACGCCGATGACCTGATGGATGAGATGATAGAGACCGCACGTGCAACATCGGCTGAACTTGGAAAACTGGACGGCCTCAGCAAGGAGGAACAGGATGATATAATGCGTATTGTGGGTATGGGTGCTCTCAAGTATTTCATTCTTAAGGTAGATGCCCGCAAAAACATGACATTCAACCCCAAGGAATCAATTGATTTTAACGGCAATACCGGTCCGTTCATACAATATACCTATGCCCGTATCCGCTCTATCATGCGTAAGGCTGCCGAAGAGGGTATCAAGTTGAACGTGAACCTCTATGCCGATGAGAATTCACAGATTTCTGAAAAGGAACTTGGTCTGATTCAGATGCTTATAGGATTCAGGGATGTGGTACGTCAGGCTGCTGATGATTACAATCCTTCTGTGATTGCCAATTACTGTTATGACCTGGCCAAGGAATTCAACCAGTTCTATCATGATTTCAGTATAATGCATGAGCCCAGCCGTGAACTGAAACTGTTCCGTCTGGTGCTGGCACAGAATGTGGGCAAGATTCTCAAGCTGGGCATGGGCCTGCTGGGAATTGAATTGCCGGAAAGGATGTAATGCAATAGGGACGGTTCCTTCTGCGCCATGACGCAGAAGGAACCGTCC